>JABSPC010000358.1 GCA_013215515.1 Crocinitomicaceae bacterium | reverse complement strand
GGTAAATGGACAAACCCTAAAAATTTAGGACCTGGTATTAACTCACCGAATGATGAGGATGCACCATTTATCTCTGTTGACAATAGAACACTTTACTATTCTTCTAATGGGGAGAAAAGTATTGGAGGATTCGATATCTTCAAAAGTGAAATGCAAGATGATAGTACTTGGGTTAGTGGTTTCAATCTTGGCTACCCGTTTAACTCTACTAATGATGACATCTTCTATACCACTACCATAGATGGTCGTAGAGGTTATATGACTTCATATAGAAAAGACGGACAAGGTGAAAAAGATATTTACGAAATCTACAATGATTATTTAGGCCTTAAAGATATTGCCGTTCTAAAAGGATTAATCAAAACAGTTGATAACAAGCCAATTCCTGAGAAGTTCTCAATTAATGTGAAATTGATCTGTGTGGATTGTGATGATGAAGGAAGTATTCGACAAGTCTTTCCACGTTTGAGAGATGGTGTATTCATGACTGGGCTTCAACCATGTAAAACATACAAGTTAGAATATATGAACCTAACGGACAGTCTAATAATGGGTAAAGATTCATTTACTACACTTTGTGACACAGCATACCAAGAAATATATAGAGAACTCTTACTTGATGTCGATAAGAGAATAATTATTGTTATTATTCCAGAAGATACCATTAAGATTCCGGAGGTTATAGTTCAACCATTTGAAAACTTAGAGTTTATGCATTACTTCGCATACAACAAGAACAAATTAACGGTTACAAAAGGTAAATTGAAGAAATTCATTAAGCAAATTGAAAAGCAACTTGAAGAAGGTCGTGAGGAAATTACTGTTAATATCTACTCTTCTGCATCGCACGTGCCAACGAGAACATTTGGAACAAACGAGAAGTTGACTGAAATTAGAGCTGAAAACATGAAGTATGATGTTATTGCGTACTTCGAGAAGAAGGAGGAATTCAAAGGAAAAGTGAACGTAGTAATTGTTACTTCTATCGTTCAAGGTCCTGATTATGTTAAAGATGCTACGAACAAAGAGAAGTATTTCCCTTACCAATACGTAGGTCTTAAGACTGAGTAATTCCTAGAACTTATTTATAAAGCCCATCTTGTTTAATCGAGATAGGCTTTTTTTTATGTCCTCCTCTTCCCTATCATTCCGTATATTTGAGACATGAATATTTCCCTAACAAAATCGCTTGCAATTTTCGACATTGAAGCTACTGGACTGAGTGTAACTCATGATCGTATCGTAGAATTGGCAGTTGTAAAAATTGCTCCTGATGGAACACAAGAAAATTATCTTCAACGTTTCAATCCAGAAATTCCAATACCAAAGGTTGTAAGTGAAATTCACGGAATCTATGACGAAGACATTAAAGACTCCCCTACTCTAAAAGAAGGATTGCCTGAATTAGAAGTATTCCTAAAAGATTGTGATTTCGCCGGATACAATTCAAATAAATTTGACCTGCCAATGTTAGCTGAGGAATTACTCAGAGCGGGAAGTTCATTCGATCTTTCTGGAAAGAAACATATCGACGTACAGAATATTTTTCATAAAATGGAGCAGCGAACTCTTATTGCTGCATATTCATTCTATTGTCAAAAGGATCTAAAGAATGCTCATAGCGCTCTTGCTGATGCTCAAGCTACTTGGGAAGTACTGGAAGCTCAAATAAGCCACTATGACGAGCTTAAAGAAGATGTATATTTTCTTGATGAGTTTTCTAGATACGGCAACACTAAACGTGCTGATTTTGCTGGAAGGCTTGCTTACAATGAAAGCGGTGATATGGTTTACAACTTTGGAAAGCAAAAGGACAAGACAGTAAAAGAGGTTATGCAAAATGAACCTGGCTATTACGGCTGGATGATGTCGGCTGATTTCCCTTTATATACAAAGCGGTGCCTTAAAGCAGAGATGAATCGAATTAAAGCAGATAATTTGGAAAATGAAGTAAAGGGATTTGACAACAAGCTTGATGCCCTCAAAAATAAATTCAAAAAATGAAAATCATTTGTATAGGTCGTAACTATGCGGATCACGCAAAAGAAATGAACTCGCCAGTTCCTTCTGTCCCTATTTTTTTTATGAAACCTGACGTTGCAATTTTGCGTCCGGGAACACCGTTTTATTATCCCAACTTCTCGAAAGACATTCATTACGAGTGTGAATTGGTTGTAAAAATTAATCGGGTAGGAAAAAACATAGCAGAAAAATTTGCTCATAAATATTACAGCGAAATTGGCTTGGGAATTGACTTTACTGCTAGAGATTTACAATTGAAATGTAAGGAAAAGGGATACCCATGGGAGATTGCAAAAGCATTTGAAGGGAGCGCACCTCTGTCTAAAGAATTTATAGATAAAAGTGAACTTAACTTGGAAGATGTTCAATTCAGCATGACTCAAAATGGAACCAAAGTTCAAAATGGATCTTCCAAGGACATGATATTCAAAATAGATCAATTGATTGCTTACGTTTCACAGTTCATGACCTTAAAAAAGGGAGATCTCATTTTTACAGGTACTCCAGCTGGTGTTGGACCAATTGCAATTGGAGATGAATTGGCAGGATCTATAGGTGATCGAGAGATGTTTAAAGTGAGAGTGAAGTGAATTAGGAATTATTAAACCATTCTAAATCTATTTTCCAGAACCTTTAAATATGATCAAGATCGTGTAGAGCATAATCTTTAGATCCAATGAAAGCGTTCGATTCTTGAGGTACAATAAGTCAAACTTCATTCTATCCAGCATTTGCTCAACGTTTTCGGCATAACCATATTTCACTTGTCCCCAAGATGTAATTCCCGGTCGAACTCTAGTCAATTCTAAGAACTGAGGTTCAATTTTAACGATCTGATCAATATAGAACTGACGTTCCGGACGAGGCCCTACCAATGACATATCGCCAATCAAGACATTATAGAATTGTGGAAATTCATCCAACCTAGTCTTTCTCATAAAACGCCCAATCTTAGTAATTCTCGGGTCATTTGATGAGGATAGTTGTGGTCCTGACTTCTCAGCATTAATAACCATAGTTCTATACTTAACAATCTTAAATGGACGTCCATTCTTCCCTATCCTGTCCTGCAAAAAGAATATTGGTCCGCGGGACGAAGACTTTACCAATACGGCCAAAACGATAAACATTGGCGTAAAAATTATCAATGTAAATATCGATGCTACGATATCGATAACACGTTTGAACGTACGTTGCCATACAGGCATGACTTCGGGGTTGACCTCAATTAAAAGAGCCCCGAAAATATTATTCATATCAACCGTTCCTGAAAGTATATCATACATATCAGGTAAAACTCGAATCTTGACCTCACCTACTTCTAGACGCGAAATTATTGCCCTAATCTTATCGTGTTCTGTACTTTCCAGAGCAATAATGACTTCCTCAATTTCATTATCTATCAATACATTTTCAATATCATCTATGTGACCGAGGTAATTAATTTTATCTTCCAATAACTTATCAACCCCATTGATATTAACAAACCCGACAAATTTATGACCAATTCCTTTCGGTAAGTCTTGAATCTCGTCATAGATTTCTACCGCCTTTTCACTACCTCCAATTATCAATGTTTTAAAACCAGTTATTTTAGAGTGGATGCGCTTAACGATGGCGCTTACAAGAATAAATCGAGGGACAAAAACTACCGAAAACTGAATAGAAAAAAGAACAAATAGCGATTTATAATACTGCTTATAACCGCTTATTTCATCATCAATCAGAAGCAAGAAGAAGATTACAACGACGCCTAGTAGCGTACCTATAAACGTAAGGTTGATGATTTTCAATCTGTACAATCTACGGACATCTTGATATGTTCCTTGCAAAAGATAAATGAAGAGCCAAATCAATGGCACCATCAATATTCCTAGATAAAATGAATTATTAACCGTGAATTCTCCGCCTTCAATACTTGTCTTTCTATAATAATAGAACAACGCCCATCCTGCGCATGAGAATGCCCAATCTAGAAAAATAATAAGAAATGTGAGAAAACGTGAATTCATTTATAAATGCACCACTTTTATGTTATCAATATTGATCTCTCCTTCGGTCAACCCACTTGGTAGCATTGATTCAAATGTTACCTGAAAGTCACTTCCTAGAGGCGATCCCGAAACAATTGTTTGCATATCAATATAGATTTTTCTCCAAACTACTGTTACACTGTCTGGATCTTGTCTATTGAATTGAACATTTGGGTTTTCTACAACTTCTCCGTTATAAAACGAAACAACTCCGGTCACGACATCAAGTGATGAATGATAATCAATCTCTAAGTAGATTTCAGCTCCTAACTGTGGAAACGGAGGCACCAAAGTAAAATCGGTTCTAGCAACCCAATTAGGAAAAGAGTTATTTAGAGTTACACGTCCAAAAGTTGCATCATTGATTGACGCAACACGAACGGCTGCATCACTTGATTGAATTAATGAGGCACTAGAATTTACACTTTCAATTATATCCGTATTTGCTCCCGCTTCAAAATCTATAATATGAAATACTGTTTGAGAATAGTACTTCGTAACAGGAGTAATAACAAGCGTATCATTTTGGATCAAGTCTGTCGTAATCTCATACGGCTCCATGAACGGGTAAATCTTCTTTGTGGCAGAAATACCGTTGTTTTTAATAGTTGGATAAAGCGTAATTTTTTTATTCTCTCCACTCACCAATAGAGGAATCTTAAATGGCACTTCAAATATTCCGATGAAACTGTTATCAACATAAACCCAAGCATCTGTAATGTTTTCGGTAAGCATCCCTTCAGGGTCTCCTAGGCCATTCGTAATAAGTACCCACTCATTTACCTCAAGCCATACAGGGTCTGGATTGTTTTTAACACACGAGGACAAGATAGCCAAGCTGCCTAAAAAGATTAATAATGTTTTCATAATAGTCATATTGTAACGCAATCCTCTTCTATATATTGTCCAAAGCAAGTGAGGCTGACGACTTTAATTTATCAACAATTTGATGGGCCACTTCAAGTGCTATTCTGCCGTCCTCGATTGAAACAATCGGAGTAGTGTCATTTACAATTGCATCTGCAAAAGTTGATAATTCCTCCATAATCGCATTCAAATCTTCAATGTCCGGCTTATCGAATAAAATTTTCTTCGATGGCTTACCATTACCCAATTCCAAAATCATATCAAATGGATCTGGCTCTCCCTTGACATCTTCCATCTGAACAACCTCTAATTCCTTCGATAAGAAATCAACTGAGATATATGCATCCTTTTGGAAGAATCTCGATTTTCTCATATTCTTCAATGAAATTCTACTCGATGTCAAGTTTGCAACGCATCCATTATCAAATTCAATTCTTGCATTTGCAATATCTGGAGTATCACTTACAACAGAAACTCCAGAAGCTGAAATTCTCTTAATTCCTGACTTCACGACGCTTAAAATCGCATCAATGTCATGAATCATTAAATCAAGAACTACGGGAACAT
>JABSPC010000357.1 GCA_013215515.1 Crocinitomicaceae bacterium | reverse complement strand
GTCGGGTTGGTATGTCATTCAGAAAGAAGAGGGCCAACTGTATTTCGTTGATTTACGCTTTGGACAATTGGGCTTTAAAAACGACTCGGAATTTATGTGAAAATTCAAACTGACTCCAGACGAAAATGGCATTTTCAAAGCCGAGCGAGCCCCAACCAAATTCGATAAGGCTGGAGACATTCTCGATGAGATGACGAACGAATGGGCGGGAATTAATCGACTTTAATTATTCGTTCAACATTCAATCCTGAGTTTTCAGAACCTGCTACAACAAAATAAATCCCAGCATCAAGCTATGACAAATCTACTTTTAGCGAAGATTCAAAGACTTCTCTTGTTTTAACGACAACTTTCCCTTCAGCATCAATTACTTTGAAAGAATAGGGCAGTTGATTCTTATCTACATTAATGGTAATAAAGTCTGTTGATGGGTTTGGAAACATCTCCATTTTCAATGACGCCTCAATACCATTTATCTCCGCAGTATGACCTGTGATCATTCTCAAATTTTGACTACTGTATTCTGAGATATAGATAGTATCTCCAGCTGCATTCGAACAATCCCATTTGGACTTGTAAATCTTGCTATATCAAGTGTTCCGTCTTCCGTTCCAAGCGTGCTTCCTGCATATAAATCACCGTTGTTAAAGCTGTATTCACAGCGCATATCTTGTGTGCGTTGAAGGCTGTAGCAATAACACATCCCCAACATAAGCAATGATACCAAGGCTTCCATATCCAGGTAATTGAGTAATAAAGATCAATGTGTCTTGTTCAACTTTATATATTTTTCTGTTCGAAAAGTTTGCTACATATAAACCTCCTTGATGGTACTCAAGTCCAACTGGGGCCTGCAAAGGAGTTCCAGCGTGGAAGTCTAAGATCGTACCGTCTGGCGCCAACTTCTTAAGCTTATGACCTGCATACGTCGTGAATATCATGGTGTCGCTCACGGCATCCTTAATAATTCCAGAAGGCGAATTAATTTGAAAGGTATCGAGAAATACTCCAGAATAATCCAATTTGTAGATGGTATTTCCAACATTATCACAGACAAAAAGGTTTTCCGCAGAATCAAAAGCCAATCCGTTTGGAGCGCTTAATCCACTTAAGAAGGTTGTAATCACTCCACCGGGAGTTCTTTTATAGACAGCATCTCCTGAGTAATCAGCGCGGTACAAATTCCCTGCATTGTCAAAAATCAAGTCATCTGAAAATCCAAAAGCACTAGAATCCACGACTGTAGAAACCATTGATTGTGCGTTAAGACTATTTCCTGCTAGAAGCAAACAAAAAAGAGCTGCGAATACCTTTTTCATAAATTTATTTTTGAGCAAAATTAAAAACTCAATTCGATCAAATAATATGATGAAAGCTCAATTTAAGAAGTGGGTATACACGTCTAGTGGTTTAACGAGACAAAGGAGGGAACAGAATTTGGATGGATAAAACCGATGGTTTACCCCTTCCTTTTAAAGGTTTGATAAACATCGATACCTGACACAAAAACCAATGATATGCCTGCAAACAGAAGAAACAAAACCCCGTTCATGTATTCTGTTTCAAACATGGAATGCGCATCTCTAAATACGGTCATGGCAATCAAAATGAAAATGCAAAAGAAAAAGTTACTCAGGGACAACAGAAGCCTTAACAATGAGACCGTTCGCGTACGTTTCGCCCATGATGAAATCACTATAAACAAAAACATAATCAAAGATACATCGGCCAAAATGTATTCATAGCCATATAAAATCTCAATTTGGTCACCTTCTTCAAATTTTGAGTAGGGCATGGCAAGTGAAGAAAAAGCAAGGATAAACCCTACAGCAGTTATGAATCTTAGGTTTTTCATAGGTTGAAGTTAATCACGAATTTTGAAAAAGCGAAGTTTATTTCTCAATTGTTGAAATGGTATAAACCACTCTAAATCCAGATGTGGCTTCTGATTTGTTTTTGATCATCGCGCGCTTGTACAAAGGCGCATTGTACTGATCATCTCCGAGTGTTTTAACGATCATAAAGTAATTACCTCCAATAGTGTAAATTAAATCCGTAGCGGGCTTATCGCTTATTATTCCATAATGTGCCAATGAATTTTTACTAAGTGGATCTCGAACGATCTCTGACACGTTACCATTGATGAACCTGAACTCATTATTAAAATTGGCCTCGTACCATCGATTGAAATTCATTTGGTTTCGTTTTTGATCAAAATCATCCTTTTTATGAACCTCGTAGATATTCCGATTTACTCTATTAAGGTATGTTCCCCAATACGTATCCTTGCGCTTATAAGTGCTGAAATCACCATTTACTTTATCGTGAACTTCATTATCGTATGTATAAGGAACTGAGTACTTCAAGGCGAATTCGTATTGAGAAATTGTTGGAATAGTAACTTGAATCCGAACTGATTCTTCTTTGAGATTTTTGTTTACTTGCTTTTGTTTCCATTCACAATAAGCTAGAATTTGTTCATAGCTAACATTTACAACAGGGTATTGATCATAGGCTGGATGCCAGAAGTACATATTCGTCAGTAGTTCTGGAGAGAATGAATTCCATTTTAAAAAGACAAATCCAACAGTGTCCGGATAGGTATTCAGTTTTTTTCCATTGTCAAAAGTATAATTGAACTTTCGAACATCAAATTCTCGTCGTTTATAAAAGCGTTCTGGCTGCGGGTAGTACATTTCAGCCAATATTCGCACTAGTTCAGGGTCGGAATAACTAAAATCTTGATCCCAATTGAGACTGAAGGCTTTACGGTTAATATCTCTGTCAGATATTTCATACGCATCCCATTTCTCCCAGGGTTCTCCATCTTCGTCGTCTATGTGGTTTTCTGGCTTATCCGTAATGTAATACTCACTATGCTCAATATAGACATCCGCTTCTTCATCATTTTCCAGCCCCATATAAATTAGGTCTCTGGCAATCGAATCACGCACCCAGTTTACGAAATCACGGTATTCTTTATTCGTCACTTCAGTTATAGACATATAAAAAGGGGAGAGTAGGGAGTCAACAAACGGCTGAAGTTCTTTGGTCCGAATTTCTAAATGTGTCGCTTTGACTGAGTCCTCGATCTTTGGATTGGCTTCAAAAAATGGAATTCTTAAATTGTAATAATTATATGGATTGTAACCTCCCTCTCTAATCCAGCTACCAAAAGAT
>JABSPC010000356.1 GCA_013215515.1 Crocinitomicaceae bacterium | reverse complement strand
TTATAACCTATAGCCAATTTAGCAGCAACTTTAGCAATTGGATACCCAGTTGCTTTAGACGCTAAGGCCGATGAACGAGAAACACGCGGATTGATCTCGATTGCAATAATATCTTCATTCTCGTCAGGCGAAACCGCGAACTGAACATTACACCCTCCAGCGAAGTTTCCAATAGAGCGCATCATTTTGATCGCCATATCTCTCATCTTCTGGAATGTAGTATCAGAAAGTGTCATTGCCGGTGCAACTGTAATTGAATCACCTGTATGCACACCCATTGGATCAAAGTTCTCAATAGAACAAATGATCACCACGTTATCGTTATGGTCTCTAAGAAGTTCTAATTCGAATTCTTTCCATCCCAAAAGAGCCTTATCAATCATCACCTCATGTATTGGAGACAATTGTAACCCTCTCTCTAATAAAGTATCAAACTCTTCCGCCTCATGAACAATAGAAGCTCCGGCTCCACCCAAGGTGTAAGAAGCTCTTACACACAATGGAAAACCAAAGTCTTGCGCAATCTCTTTTCCTTGAAGGAAGGATTTGGCTGCTTCTTGAGGCGCCATTGGTACATCAATGGATAACATTAGATCACGAAAGGCTTCACGGTTTTCAGTGATTTCAATTGCGTTAATATCCACTCCAATAATATCCACTCCATGATCCTCCCAGATTCCAAGTTCGTCACATTTGATACAAAGGTTCAATCCTGTCTGTCCACCCATAGTAGGTAAAACTGCATCAATATCATGTTTTGCAAGAATTTCAACAATACTTTCTGGTTCTAAAGGCTTCAAGTACACATTGTCGGCTACAACTTTATCGGTCATAATCGTCGCCGGATTGGAGTTAATCAAAGTAACTTCAATTCCTTCTTCTCTCAATGATCTTGATGCTTGTGATCCAGAATAATCAAACTCGCAGGCTTGACCGATCACAATTGGTCCACTTCCTATTATCAGTATGGACTTAATCGATTTATCTTTTGGCATTATATGCGCTAATTAAAGGGTTCAACTTTCGCGCTATAAAACGCGTCAAATCGAAGGCAAATTTAGTATATTATCTATAAGAGCTAAAGCCTTTTATTAGATGTTTTAGACATGTTTTGAACAATTGCCGTGAATAACTTTCGAAAGCCCTTTAATACTGGCGATTAGAGTGCAATTAAATTAGAATTATTATTTTGTCTTTGAGAATAAATTAAATGAAAAAAGGACAGTCCATACCTTGGTTTACTTTTTTGATCGCATCATTATGTGTCGGAATGTATTTTTGGCAGTATTATTTAAAGCTAACTGATCATTTTTCGGCAGAAAAATATGAACAGCTTGGAGCACCAACAACTCTCAAATTATATCAAGGGCAATATTGGGGCATTTGCTTCAATAGTTTTCTGCACACCGCATGGCAATTACTCATCTTTAACCTAATCGGAATCCTATACCTAGGATCATATATTGAACGAAGAACAAACTTTATCACCTTATTTATTCTTGGCCTACTTGCTTCAATACTAACTTCAATAGTGCAGTTTACATTAACGGACAATGCTGGAATCGGGATGACAGGTGTGAATTATTTCCTTCTAAGCTACATATCCGCGAGGTCCTTCAAGGATGAGTCTTTTAAAATGGAATTCCGAAATCCCTTAATGATTGTTGGCTTGGCCTTTATTGCGCTGTTCATTTTTACAAACTGGATGACTTGGACAAACTTCGGAGTTAGATCCATGATAGCTGGATTGGTTTTCGGATCTATTACTGGTTTTCTAGTTGGAGCACGATATAAAATGGCGAGCTATTCATTTGTGTTCATCTCCTTAATAGGACTCAGCTCTACTCTATTATATGCTCCATGGTCTATGCAATGGAATCTTTATATGGCGCATGAAAATTACAACAACGACAACTTCAAGAAGGCCAAATACTATTACAACGAGACGCTCTTAATTGATCCAGACAACTCCATTTCTAAAGACAATTTATTGATAATTGAAATTGAAGAACTCAGCGACAAGGCTTTTTCGGTACACGAAAATAATGAATATGTTAAGGCTCATAAAATATATGATGAGATCCTAAAACTCGAACCAGGTAATGATTG
>JABSPC010000355.1 GCA_013215515.1 Crocinitomicaceae bacterium | reverse complement strand
TTCAATAAATCATCCAATACATTCATGTTTCTAAAAGGAGTATCCATAAATAGGTGTGTCGTTCCCGTTTTTCTCGTATCACCTTCGAAATATTTCAAAGCACTAATTCTATCTCGACGTTCTTTTGGCAGATAACCGTGAAATGTAAATTTCTGACCTGAAAATACACTTCCCATTAAAGCAAGTAAGATTGAAGACGGGCCAACCATTGGATGAACTTTAATTCCTGTAGAATGTGCTAAGCTTACAATTGCAGCACCAGGATCAGCAACACCAGGGCATCCAGCATCTGACATAACGCCAATGTCGTGTCCATCATATATTGGTGACATGAAAGAGTTTATCTCTCCCGGTTCTGTTTTCTTATTTAAAATAAAGAAGGTAGAATCATCAATAGGGAATTTTCTATCAATCTTACGCAAATACCGCCTTGCTGATTTAATGTTCTCAACAATAAAGTATCTCAATCCAATTGTTTGAGCCTTTACATCTTCCGGAATGATATCACTTGTTGATTCCCCTCCTAAAGTGGTTGGGATCATATAGATTGTTCCTTTTAATACCATTATTGCTTTAAATTATTGATAATTACATCTGTTGCCTCGTCCAAAAGTTCGTACACTTCTATAAATCCTCTATCGCCGCCATAATACGGATCGGGAACAGCGAGATTCATTCCTGGGTGTGATTCATTTAAAATCAATTTCACCTTCGCTTCGTCTTCTGCAGAACTGGCTAAAGAAAGAATATTATTATAGTTGCTAGAATCCATTGCATAGATCAAGTCAAAATCTTGAAAATCTTGCGCAACGAATTGTCTCGCCTTTAAATTATCAATGGGCACTCCAAAATTTCGAGCAGTTGCTCTCATTCTTGAATCTGGAGCTTCACCAACGTGGTAGCCAGCAGTTCCAGCCGAGTCAACAAATACATCTAGCCCTTCATTTTTAACCTTTGCTTTTAACAAGCCATCGGCTAATGGAGAACGACAAATATTGCCTAAACAAACCATTAATATTTTCATGAAGCAAAATTACCATTCAATTTTTACTGGACCTAGAAATATTCGATGAAAGGTGCGAAATATTCATTTACCATGGTAATTTTTGGATTATTGCCAACGAAGTCAGAAGGTTACGCGTTATAAGAGTAGATAAACGTATAAAGACGTAAACACATGAGACAATTAAAAATTGCAAAACAAGTTACGAATCGTGAAACGGCATCTCTTGATAAGTATTTACAAGAGATAGGAAAGGTAGAGCTGATTACAGCAGAGGAAGAGGTAGTTTTGGCCCAAAAAATCCGAGCTGGAGATAAACTAGCTCTGGAGAAGTTGACCAAAGCAAACTTAAGATTTGTTGTTTCTGTGTCTAAGCAATACCAGAATCAAGGCCTTTCATTACCTGATTTGATTAATGAAGGAAACTTGGGACTAATTAAGGCTGCAGAGCGCTTTGATGAAAAACGTGGGTTTAAATTCATCTCTTATGCTGTGTGGTGGATTCGTCAATCGATATTACAAGCTTTGGCTGAGCAAGCGAGAATTGTTCGTTTGCCTCTAAATAAAATTGGTACAATCAATAAGATTAATAGAGCGTATTCTTCATTGGAACAACGTTTGGAGCGACCGCCTTCGGCAGAAGAGCTGGCTGACTTCTTAGAATGTTCTCTTAGTGACGTGAAACAATCTTTGCAAAACAGTGGACGTCATGTCTCGATGGATGCTCCTTTAATTAAGGATGACAACTCCTCTTCGAGTATGTACGACATACTTCCAAACGATTCATTGCCTGGTCCTGAAAAGAACCTCGTTATAGAATCATTAAGAAAAGATATTGAACGATCATTATCGACATTAACATCGAGAGAAGGAGATGTGGTAAGATTGTACTTCGGGTTAAGTGGGATTCATCCTATGACACTTGAAGAAATCGGAGAAAGATTCGAATTAACTCGTGAAAGAGTTAGACAAATAAAGGAAAAAGCGATTCGTCGTCTAAAGCATACATCCCGAAGCCGGATGCTTCAATCATACTTAGGTTAAGCGGGATCAACATCAATAACAGACCGAATTGATTTATTTAAAGGAGCGCTAAAAAACTCATCCATAATAAGGTGAATGCGCTCCTTAACTTTTTTATCATTTGCATCTCTTTCAATTTTTATCGTGATTTTCTTGAGATACAAATTGTAAATTCTTTTAACTGAAGGAAATTCAGGACCCAATACACGTTCTTTAAACGTTCCACGAAGTTTATCTGCTAGTTCAGCTGCAGCTCTGTTCAATTCGTTTTCGTTTTTATGTTTGAGTGTGATTTCTATTATTTTAAAATACGGAGGGTAAAAGAAATTCTTTCGTTCTATGATTTCTGAATTATAAAAGCCAACAAAATCATGTCCGATTACTTTTTGAATGACCCAATGATCTGGATCTCCGGTTTGAACTATAACTTTCCCTCTTTTTTCTCGGCGCCCTGATCTTCCTGCAACTTGTGTCATTAACTGAAACGAGCGCTCGAATGCTCTGAAATTGGCCCGATTCAGTAACATATCTGCATCCAAAACTCCTACTAAATTGACATTGTCAAAATCCAGCCCTTTCGCAATCATTTGAGTTCCAATTAGAATGTCTATCATTCCATTATCAAAGTCATTTAAAATATTCGCGTAGGCATTTTTAGATCGGGTGGTGTCTAAATCCAAGCGCTTAATTACACGCTCAGGAAACATTACAGAAAGTTCATCTTCAATCTTCTCTGTTCCAAACCCAAGCATCTTAAGTCGATTACTCCCGCAAGCTTTACAAGAACCTACAGGTTTGGTTGTGTGGCTACAGTAATGGCATTTTAAATTATTACTGTGCTTGTGATACGTCAAGGATACATCGCAATTCACACACTTTGGCGTCCAATTGCAAATTTCACACATCCAAAGTGGAGTATAGCCTCTTCTGTTTTGAAATAAAATGACCTGTTCACCAACGTTTAAACTTTCTCTGA
>JABSPC010000354.1 GCA_013215515.1 Crocinitomicaceae bacterium | reverse complement strand
GGCCGTCTATTGCGAGAGCATTTTGGCGATAATGCAGTATTAGAAGTGATAAAGAAAACAGGGCACATGCCCAATATTGAGCGCCCGTTTACATTCAATTCAATTTTAATCCCGTTTCTGCTAAAGGATGAAAAGTAAAGCAATCAATTATATCGTAAACAATCAATTGTTATTGGCAATGTGGTCGGTCGTGCTTCTAATTGTTTTTGGGCTTTTCTCTAAGGTGCCAGCAATAGAAGGGGATTTGAGTGGCTTTAATCTGGAAAAGTTGGAACAATATGAAAGCGGAATGAAAATCGCTGACAAGTTCGGTTCTTCAAAATTCATTCAAGTCAACATCAATCCAAAAGCAGGAAAAGCAACTGAAATACTCGAGTACCTCAGGAAGCTTGATGATAAATTGAACAAAGAAATGAAAGGACTTCGAGTTCAATCGCTGCACCAATCCAATCGTTTGCTAAAAGTGCACGAGGGAAGTGATGAGTCTATTCAAGCCGTTTTGAAAAGAGCAGCCAATCTTCCGTTAGTTGATCAGTTGATCAGTAAGAATGCCAAATCATTTCTAGTATTGGTGTTTGTCGATTCTGAAGAGGATTTCAAGCTCGATAAATTCAATTCAATAATTCACAAACAAGATCCAGCAGTAAAGAGTATCAATGTTTTGAGTTCTTTTCACATGTCTGGAACGATAGCAGGGGCAATTCAATCCGATTTGATCTTACTTTCGGCTTTGATCATTGTATTCTTCTCGCTGTTTATTGTCTTGACATACCGAAGTGTCTCAGCCTTGCTGTTTTCAATGCTAATCATTGGTACAGCGATATTCCCAGTATTCTTTTTCTTTACGTTTCTCGAGGTGCCAATGAATCTAATAACGATTTTAGTTATTCCGGTTCTACTGGTTCTTGCATTGGCCGATGCGATTCACTTACTGACAGGGTTTCGTGCTGCAACGCATATAGAGTCTCATGATGAGAAGTTGAAATATGTTCTTAAAAAGTATTTCGTGCCTTCTCTATTAACATCTCTAACGACTGCCGTCGCCTTTTTCTCCTTTCAATTAAACAGCTCTGAAAATATTCAAGACTTTGGATTAATCACAGGATCGGCTGTGATTATTGCTTTCATTATTACGTTTGGATTGGGAAGTTACTTGTTGCGTTTTGTTAAATGTAAGGATACAGGGACGAATAAAATCACACGGGTAGCAAATCACTTTGCGAAAAGAAAAGCGTATTACAGTGCTGGTTTACTGGCTACTTCAATTGTGTCGTTTTTCTTTTTGTCTTCTTTGAAATTCAATACAGACTTTGAATCGTTTATTCCGACAGGCACGCGATTAGAGAAAGATCAACAAGTGATTAATGAACAGTATTACTCGCGTTACACGATTGATGTGATGCTGGCAAAGAAGAATGCCGAAAGTTCATCGAATGATCTCAGAAAGGCTGCAATTGATCTTCACAAGGTACTAGAGAAGCGAGAAGAAGTGGGTAAGGTCAGTTCCGTCAAGGATCAGCTTGATTTTAAGTCCAATTTCGGTTCTTTAGGTAGATTTATTAAATTTCCTACGAAGTACAATCCATACCATACCAAAGAGAATGATGCGTTTCGTTTGGATGTTCGATTGCATCATACGAGTGACCTGCCAGAGCTTGAGAAGTTTATTAAAAATCACCTGTCTAAAAACGATAAAGAGTATGACTTCCATGTCTTCAGTTATGCACTGATGATGAAAGAAATGAATATTCAGACCGCACAATCATTGCTTTATTCGCTATTGTTCTCAGGACTGTTTATCTCCTTTTTAATACTCTTGATGACTCGTTCACTATTGTATACCCTTGTAAGCATAATCGCTAATCTAGTGCCACTTTCAATGATGATTCTAATCTTCTATATGTTCGATATTGATTTGAATCTATTAACAGCCTTAACGTTCATTATTTGCATCGGATTGGTTGTAGACGACACGATTCACGTGCTTTACCGTCGACT
>JABSPC010000353.1 GCA_013215515.1 Crocinitomicaceae bacterium | reverse complement strand
CTTTGAAATGACTAGGAAAATGATGGGCGAAGGTGATAAAACGGATTATGGTGGACATACACTTATTTCCGATGAAAATGGGCATAAAGTGGATAACGCTGCGGTTCACGGAAAACCATCTGGTGAAGTAGATGCTGATTTAGTCGGAGCCTCTAAAGGGGGCTCGAGAGTTGGTTCTCGCCCAAAGTTTGACTTGAGTGATCCGAAAGATATTGTAAAGATGTATCAAAAAACGAATAAGGCTTTAGATGCATATGGTGTGAATTCAGTGCCATCGATTAATGAAATTATTGATGACTTATTTGATATTGGACCACCAGGAAATGAAACTACGACAGAAACACAAAGGAATAATTCCATTAGTGGCTCGGCACAAAAGGCAGTTAAGCAGAAGCCAGTAATTCATTCTAGAGGTCCAAATTGGATGAGAGAAAAGGATAACTCATCTACTTACTCAAAGGGAGGGTACAATTATTCGAAAATAAAATATAGTGGAGATTCATTTTATACTTATGAAAAAGCGAAACCTGGTGTAGAAGGAGAAGATGATCCTATAGTAACGGCTTCATCAGCAAGTGAATTTAATGCCGCTAAAACTTATGAAGAAAAAAATAATTAAACCATGAGATTCATTGTATTATTTTCAATATTGTCTTTAATGTTTACTGCTTGTACCACAGGGAACAAAGAAGAAACGTCAAAGAGCAAAGAAGTAACATCGTATTATGACAGCGGAGAGGTAAGGGCAATAAGCTCCATTGATAATGATAGCTTAGTACATGGATTAGTCAAGTTGTATTATAAAAATGAGAATTTGCATTCTAAATATCAATTTGTGCATGGAAAGAAGTATGGTGATTTTGAATCTTATTATGAATCAGGTAATTTGAAATCTAAAGGCAATTATAAAAATGATTTGAAATCTGGTAAATTTTCTTATTTCTATGATACTAGTCTTGAAGAGATAAGAAAAACTGAATGTTTTGTGGGAGGTAAGGAAAATGGAACATATCATTTCTATAGAGAAGACGGTAGCGTTTCAAGTTTTGGATATGTTGAAGATGATACAACAAAATTTTATACGCATTTCAATGAAAATGGAAAAAGAGGAGATTTCTTTTCCGAAAAGGCAGTTTTACTGGAGAAGCTAATAATTTCTCCACAAGAAGAATTTAGTATTGATTTTAAGGTTTATGGAGATGAATCAAAAAGGGAAGACATCAAGTATCTTCTAGTTAATTTTGATACTGACGATACTATAGTTAAAAGTGTTGTAAAAAATTACCAATTCAATGATAATCGTAAACTGGAGTTCGATGGTTTACTAGAAGGAAAGTATTTTATTGATTTTTATGTTCCAATGCTAGACACAATGTTTATAATGGGTAATGGGATTGATGTTAAATAAAATGACAATAAGTATAGAATGGAAGAAAACATTTTAGACCAAGAATTTATTGATAAAAAACATCAATTTTTTTTTAAAATAAGACCTGTTATAATTTGGGGAATTGCGTTGGTTCTAGGTGTACTGTTTCAAATTATACATTGGCCATTTGCTTCAATATTAATACTGGTTCCATCTGCGGGGCTTCAAGCATATTGTATCAATGGAGTTATGAGGCGGAAAGAGAGAAATACTTTGAATAAGGTGCTTAGTATCATGGGAGGTATATGGTTAGTAACGTTGATAGGAGGTGTTTTATTTAATAATGGACACCCGTATAATAAAATAGGACTTTTAGTTTACGTTGTAACTTTTATAATCTATTTTACTATTTATTACCACCGGACAACCCTAGAGAGAACTGGACACTAGCGTTCCGATTGGGGTCTGAGGAACACGAAGGAAACTAATTCGGTCTTCGTCCTAAAGCTCACAGCGTCAAAAAGACATAAAAACAAGAATATACAAAGCGGCAGCCCTACGGTTGCCGTTCTTGTTTTTAATGCTTTTTTCGCCTGATTCGTTTGTCGTCCTCAGTCGCAACTACTCTGTCTGTTATCACATCCACCGTTGCTTAATTTGCTCGCCGCTGGGTCGCCTTGGGCTGCGGTCTGCGATGTTTTTAGCTACATCAATTGACGGGGCCGCATCACCTCTCTCATATTTTCCAACCATAACTTGAGAAATACCAGTTTTCTCAGCTAAATCAGTTTGTGACCATTTTCTGTCTTTTCTCAAATTAGATATAATCTCGCCTATTTTCATAACTACAAGGGGTTAAAACAAATAAAAGTTCTTGTTCTATGCATAAATAGACAATTATAAGGGATAAATAAAGCCTATAGTTCTTGCTTGATTGAAAGCCAAAAGATATATTTGTGTCTAATAGTTATAAAAACTTTTTTCAATGAATCAGCAACAATTTATCAAAAACGGTCTTGAAGGCTTTAAAAATGCTCCAAGGAACACGAAGGAAACTAGATATTTGTTTTAGTACTCGTAAAACTCCTTTAGACAAATATCTAGCTCAATAACTGGCATTATGTTAAGTAGGAATTTATTTGAATAAATCAATGTAATCATTAAAGGTGTAAATTTTCCCTCTTTTTGAACCTGTGATTTCTTTGAGGATTTTGAGGCTTTCTAGTTGATCGATCAAAGTATAAACGGAAGGCATTGATAGCTGTGTTATTATTTTTGCTTGTTGTGCATCAATCACTGGTTTTTGAAACAAATAGTCGATGATAAGTTTTGCATTGTTGGCTCGACTTCCAAGTGATTGAATTTTGGTCTCAATGTCTTTTTCAAGTTTCAAAATTTTATCAAATGTTTCAATGCTATTTTTGGCAGTTTCGATCACTCCAACTAGAAAAAATTTGAGCCATTGCGTTATGTCATCTTTTGTTCTTACAAGAGTTAAGTTTTCATAATATAATGATCGATTCTTTTCAAAAAAGTCAGAAAGATATAGAATTGGTTTTTGAAGAATTCCTTTTTCGACAAGGTATAGTGTGATCATTAATCGCCCAACTCGACCATTACCATCAAGGAAGGGATGTATTGTTTCAAATTGATAATGAATTAATGCAATTTTAATAAGTTCAGGTAAAAAATGATTTTCATTGTGTGCAAATTTTTCCAGATCACTCATGTATTCGTTGATAGATGAATGGTTGGGAGGAATAAATGTTGCGTCTTTTATTGAAGCACCACCAATCCAGTTTTGACTTATTCGGAACTCTCCAGGTAGTTTATGTTTTCCTCGTACTCCTTGAAGTAAGGTTTTATGTGCGCTTTTTATGAGGCGGGATGAGAATGGTAAATCATTTAATTCTTTAATGGCTGAGTTTAAAGCAACCATATAATTTTGAACCTCCTCCCAATCATCTCTTTTTTCTTTTTTTATATCTTCTTTATTGAGAAGGGCTTCTTCTATATTGGTTTTAGTTCCTTCAATCTTATTTGATTGAGTAGCTTCTTTTGTGACATGCATACTAATAAAAAGGTCAATATTTGGGATGTATTCTGAATACATATCCAATCGTCCTATTTGCCTATCCGCTTGACTGAGCAACTCTAATAATTCCATGTTTTCAATTACCCATTGTTGATCAATATTGTTTGGCTGGAAGCTTTTATAACTACCCTGACTTATATAATGTCCTGATTTGAAACCTTTCATATGTAAAGAAAATAGATATTTTTTTATCAAAGGTAACCCTTATTTAAGAAAATACGATGTTTTTTAAATAGAGAGACGCTAATTTAATATAATTGCTAAAAATTTAATTAACTAGTCGAGCTCGGTCGTACCTGACACTCTGGGGTGCGTTGGGGCTATTTTACATTATGTTAATATAGCTATGTGTAGGGGGGGCGGAATTAGGAATCCATTCTTTTGTTGTATTCCTCAAATGCTTTGGAAAGTTGGTTTTTTAGAAGAGGATCACCAAAAGGTAAATCATTAATGTTTGGCATGTCTCCATATTCCTCGGGTTCTTCACTAGTCACTATATCCAACATCGTAAAATCTAGCATTTTTAGGATGCTCATTCTTGTCATTTCAAAAGCCTGTTCGGGTTCTGTTTCATCTTCTGAAAGATACAGTTGCATATGTGTGTCAATGGTTACAGATGAAAGTTCCGTCAGGAGTTCTTCTGAAATGTCGTCGTAAGTTTTAACCTTTTTAAGGGCTTGAATAAGTTCTTTGTATATCATCGGGTATAAATATATTTATGTGTAGCAGGCTACTTCTCCCATGTAGCTTTAAGTTCGGTTAAGAAGTCTTTGGCTAGTTGAACGTTGATGTCTTTGTAGTACTCAATTGCTTTGTCAACATCTAACTCAGCTTTGGTTGAAGTAATTATTTATAAGCCATGCTTCTTCTCTAAACGGTCAATCATATTGTCAAAATCAATCGCTTTGCTAGGGTCTTTGTCTAGTTCAGCCATTCTTTTAAGTGTTAAATCTTGTTGCCATTTAGGAATGTCGATTTTGTCAACGCTTACAAAATCAAGTGTTTTGATATATTCCAAAAATGCTTGAGCTTTAGGATTTGAAATATCGTTTATATGAAAAGAATGTCCCATTGTTTTGAATTTTATGAATCGTAAGCTTGTCTTGTTTTAGAATCTCTGATGTAGGTATCCATTAAATCGAAAAGAGTGTTTCGTCTTCCTTCATCCATGGCTTGTAAATCTTCTAATCGCTTTAGTGTTTTCTTGTCAAATGAGATGCTAGTAGTATCGCCAACCAAGTAGTCTAAGGTGACTTCAAAGGAGTCTGCGATGTTTTTAGCTACATCAATTGATGGTGCTGCATCACCTCTCTCATATTTTCCAACCATAACTTGAGAAATACCAGTTTTCTCAGCTAAATCAGTTTGTGACCATTTTCTGTCTTTTCTCAAATTAGATATAATCTCACCTATTTTCATAACTACAAGGGGTTAAAACAAATAAAAGTTCTTGTTCTATGCGAAAATAGACAATTATAAGGTATAAATAAAGTATATAGTTCTTGCTTGATTGAAAACCAAAAGATATATTTATGTCTAATAGTTATAAAAACTTTTTTCAATGAATCAGCAACAATTTATCAAAAACGGTCTTGAAGGCTTTAAAAATGCTCCAAAAGGAACAACAGGATACATTCACGGTATCGACATCAGGAATCCGGAACACTTGATTTGTGAAAACCCAATTGAACAATTACGCTACGAACTGATGGGGGGTGTAAATATGAAACAATTGGATCGGCTTCGAGTAACATTAAAAGTAACGCGCCATCCTCAATTAAGCCCAGTTCATGCGTACAGAAACACGGTTGATCTTTACAGCGATACACAAGTAAAACGCTACATCAGAGAAGCAGCCGAAAAACTAGAATTAGGAACAACAGACTTAACCAATACAATCTATTCACTCATTGATGGCGTTGAGAAATACCGAATGGAAAGACGAAAAGAACAGTTACTCCCGCAACGCGCACCAAGAGTTGAACTAAGTCCACAAGCCAAAAGCCAAGCAAAGAAGCTCTTGAAAAGCAAAGCTCTACTTTCTGAAATTTCAAACCTTCTAAAACAAGCTGGACTAATAAACGAAGCTGATAACGGATTACTATTATTCTTGATCTTCCTCACTCGTAAATTTGACTCTCCATTACACGCATTGATACACGGTAGTTCTGGATCAGGGAAAACAAATCTTTTGAAAACAGTGATTAACTGTGTTCCTGATGAGCAATGCCATGTTACAACAGCACTCACTGAAAACGTACTTTTCTATCCTCCCTACAAAGAGTTTTGGTCGCACAAAGTTTTAATGCTCGAGGATCTGGACGGCTCAATGAATGCCTTGTATTCACTCCGAGAATTTATGAGCAATGGACATATTGTAAAGTACACCACAGAAATGGATCAAACCAGTGGAGAACACAAACAAAAGAAACTGGAAGCCAAAGGGCCAGTTTGCATTGTTGGAGCAACAACGAAAGACAAGTTGTATGAAGACAACTCAAACCGTTCTTACTTGATTCATGTTGATGAAATCTACAAACATCAGCAAGATGTGATGGCGTATCAAAACGAAATTGCAGCAGGAATGATCGATAAATTAAAGATCGAAGAAGTTCAATTGCTGCTCAAAAATGCACAACGACTACTAGAACCAATTGAAATCAGAAACCCGTTTCAGCCAGAGCTTATGTTACCTCCAGTTGTTTTTAAACCGCTAAGAACGAATCAACATTACATAGCCTTAATCAAATCAATTACGTTTTTACATCAGTTCCAATTAGAAATTCAAGAAGATAAAAGAGGAAGATACATTGAAACGAAACTGGATCATATCGAATGGGCGAACAAGCTTTGTAGAGAATCGCTTTTAAGAAAGAGTGATCAACTTACAGGCGCGCAGCGCCTGTTCTTTGAGAGGCTTAAAAGCTATTTGAACAAAGAGGAACAGACAACATTTTACAGTAAGGATATTTGTAAAAGCTTCCGTTTGTATCGTCAGCAAGTAAAACGCCATCTAAATGCCTTGGAGAGTCTTTCTTTGATAACACTTGTTAGTTCGAATCCAAAAATGAGTTTTGAATACAAGATCGAAAGTTGGGATGATTACACAAATATCCAAAGTGGAGTAGACGTACTGGACGAAAAGCTACAGGAACTTAGGGAAAAGTATCCAACAGCGTAACACAGCGTAACAAAACCAACAATAATTACTCAAACACTGATAAACAAAGGGGAAATCATCCATGCGTAACACGCGTAACAGCGTAACACGAAAGGTGTAAGTACCCTACCGAAAAATAGATAATAATTATGAAAAAATTACACTTGCGCCAAAGCGCAAACAAAAACCTGCTTGCCCAGTTTCAAAAGAACTTACAGCAGATCAACTACTCGAAAGACACGGTTTACAATGCAAACAGTAGCGTTAAAGAATACTTGTTTTACTTGGAGTTAAATCAGATCAATCTTTTTGATACAAAGGACTTGAACCCATATTTTGAGTATTTGAAAACTCGATCCAATCAACGAACAGATGGTGGGTTAAGCATGGCTTATCTGCACAAGCATCTTGCCTTTTTAAAGTTGTTCTATGTGTTTTTAGAGCGCAAAAAATCAATACGTGAACCTATTTTCCCAAAGCTTGTAAAATCAAAGAGTCAGCCTAAAATGCTGAGTGTACAAGAAGTCGAACAACTTTTTAAATCCTGCGATCAAACACTTCTTGGTAAACGAAATAAGGCAGTGTTGGCAATTTATTACGGTTTAGGACTCAGAAGAAAAGAAGGCGTTCAACTTAAAATAGAAGACATCAACTTTAGCAAAGAAGAAGTGTTTATTGCTCAAAGCAAAACGCACCGTCAGCGGATCGTTCCAATGTCGGATCATGTGAAAACAATCTTGGAAGATTACATTTTCAATGTGAGAGAAAAGTTAGTTCCTAAAGACAAAAGTACAAGTTCGGTTCTGGTGACAGAACGCGGAAAAGCATTAGCAGCAGAATCTGTTTCTTATGTGATTAGAAAGTTAATCAAGGATGCAAAGATTAAGAAACAGGCAAGCGCTCACACGCTTCGCCATTCCATCGCTACGCATCTTTTACAATCAGGAATGAAGCTAGAAAGCATTGCGCTATTCCTTGGACACAGAAGCTTAGATAGCACACAAATTTATACTCACCTAGTCGAAGGTCGACACCCAAAAAATGAAAAAGATAAGCCGATGCGAGAGCATCAAGACTAAAACAACAACGAATTATGAAGACATTTAATGAATATTTGCTTAACAAGGGCGAAGCAGTCAACACGATTAGAACTAGAGAGAACACAGTCAAAGACTTTGAGGCGTGGAATGATGAAAACGTCATTGATTACGATGCGATTATGAATTACACGACGTACTGTAAAGAGAAAGGCAATACGGTTCACACGATCCGTTTAAAGATCAAGAACCTGGAATATTATTTTGATTATTTGATCACTCAAAACAAAGCAGGGTTGTTGAGCCTGTCGAAGGAAAACCCTGCGAAGCTTGTCAAGCTCAAAGGTGGAGTGAGAAAGATACCACACAATCTTTTAACGCCAGAAGAACTACAAGAACTCTACGAGTTCCAAACTTCATTTGGACTTGCTCAAAAAAGGAATAAAGTCCTTTTGAGTCTGGTTGTTTTTCAGGGTGTGGGAAGCAAGGAACTAAACTTGATTGAACTTAAAGATGTTGATTTATTGAATGGTAAAATCTATGTGCCTGGGGCAAGAACAACAAATGCTAGAACCTTGGATTTAAAAGCGCAACAGCTTTTACTTTTTCAAGATTACATTTTGAACGTTCGCTCCGCGATCTTGAAAGAGGCGAATAAGCAGAGTGATTATTTTTTGGTGAACTATGGCAAGGGAGTAAATCTACTTACGAACGTTATTTCTATTCTACTCAGAAAGCTGCGAATGTTTTATCCAAAGCTTAAAAATCTGCAACAGATCAGACAGAGCGTAATCTCTGAATGGCTGGAACAGTACGGGCTTCGGAAGGCGCAATACATGTCAGGGCATCGGTATGTATCAAGTACAGAACGTTATAATGTGGATCGAATCGAAGGATTAAAAAAAGAGTTGAAAAACCACTATCTAATAGGTAAATGATTACATTGAGGGTATCCTTGCGGACACCTTTTTTTAATTGAAAGACTTATCACGCGTAGCAAATTGAGAAATCAGGCATCTATAGAGAATAATAACACTTTTTTGAGTGTATACTCATCCCCATATGGTATGGTAATGCCTAATCGAAATGCTTCAACAGGAAGCTACAGATATGGCTTCCAAGGCCAAGAGAAGGATGACGAGGTGAAGGGAGAAGGAAACTCCATCAATTATAAGTACAGAATGCATGATCCGAGGGTTGGGAGGTTCTTTGCGGTTGATCCTTTAGCGTCAAAATATCCGCATAATAGTCCATATGCATTTAGTGAGAATAGGGTGATTGATGGAATTGAATTAGAAGGGTTAGAAGTTGTTTCAATTCACGCTGACTTTAGGGCTGCATTTTTAATTTTCGAATTTTCTTTGTCTGCCGGTTTTGCTTTTGATAGTGAAGGAATAGCACCATTTGTGACACCTGGAGCAGGTCTGGGAATAGGAATAGGTGTTACTTTTGGAGTAGGAGTTAGCGTTTCTGGCGCTTCAAGAATAGAAGATTTAGATGGGTGGGGTACTAGCATAGGAGGTTTTATTGGTGCTGGACCATCCGTTGAATTTTCTGTCGACGTTCCTTCAAGTCAGGAATCAGGAGGGTTCACTGTAGGGTATGGAGGTGGAGTTGCACTTGGAATATTCGCAGAGGGAACATATCAAATTTCTTTTGGAAAATTGACGTATATTGAAATAGCGGGAGAGGTATTGGG
>JABSPC010000352.1 GCA_013215515.1 Crocinitomicaceae bacterium | reverse complement strand
TCTATTTTCCAATGATATATTCTATGTACAGATACCTCGGTACCAGAAAATCGGAAAAGATATTATTGAAGCAGCATATGAATTTTTAGATGATAATGGAGGTGGTAAGTACTACAATGTTTATCATTTTGACTCATTTTCTGATGTTGATCCTGAGACACGAGAATGGGCCGCTGATGAATCAGGAAATAACTACACCATTTCTGATGCCATTGTCATTGGGAGTCTGTCTCAGAAGATTATGACGGACTTCTATTTAAAATTCAATAAACCGGTTAAACCAACCAAGGTGTTTTACTCTTTGGAAAAAGCAGTTGCTTGGACCTTGGCTTTGAAAAAGAGCAAATAGTTGCGCTTATCGCAAGTCTATAATTCACTGTTGTTCAAATCAGTATTTGGAACCCATTGATTAATCATATTTTAGTAAATATGAAAACTCCAACAATGAATCGATCTCTACTATTTGTATTATTCACTATCGGATTTTTCGTCAACGGTATTTCGCAAGAAGCACCGGAAAAGACGCGGAAATTCGAGTTGACATTGGGGTACGGAGTTTCCGCATATTCTGCTAGTTCCGTGGTTGCTGTAACTGGCCGCTACACTTCTATTCTTCCAATTACAACAGAAGAATATATCTTGGATTTTACAACTGGGGGGCTGGAAGCTGGAACAAGTGCAATGTATCGATTGAATAACAAATTATCTCTAGGAATTGCTCTCAGTGGATTCTTGTATATGGATCGAAAACAGGAAGGGGGATTGGATTTTGACTGGGTAGACTTGAATTGGACAGCAATGCCAAGAATTAGCTTCTCTCCATTTGAATTCTTAAGAGTAAATGCTGATATCGGAATTTCCTCATTTTTAAGTTGGCGTGTTCTGCCAGGTGCAAAGAAAGTAGATGAATGGGGCTATACCCAAGTGCACGGTGTTGGAGTTCGACGAAGGAATTTTTCATCATCTATCGGGGTCGATTTTAAGGTTTCGGATAGAATTTGGATTGGTCCTTATGCAGCTCTTGAATATATGCAACGGACGATGAACCAGATAATCCAGCACATATCTCCTATACTGCGGATTATACACTTAAAGCTTGGCGATTTGGACTAAAAATCTCACATCAAATTCTTGGTTGGAAATAAACTATACAAACTCGTAAGAGTCAGCGTTTTCTTTGATCTTGTTTAAGATTGTGCGAATTTCATTTACCTCAAAAGAAGTTACCAAAGTCATTCGCGTTTTCTTGAAATCTCTTATTCCCTTAAAGTAGTTGGTATAATGCCGCTTCATTTCAGCTACGCCTAAGATCTCTCCCTTCCATTTCACGCTCATTTCAAGGTGCTGAATAGCTGCGTCAACTCTATCAATAACGGATGGTTTTTCCAAATGCTCACCTGTCTTCATAAAGTGCTTAATCTCATTAAAAATCCACGGATATCCAATACTAGCCCGGCCGATCATTATTCCATCAACGTTGTATCTGTTCTTGTATTCAAGTGCCTTTTCTGGAGTATTGATGTCACCATTTCCGAAAACTGGAATTTTCATTCTTGGGTTGTTCTTTACTGCAGCAATGAGCTCCCAATCTGCCTCTCCCTTATACATTTGTTTTCGAGTTCTGCCGTGAATTGAGATAGCTTCAATACCAACATCTTGCAATCGTTCAGCAACTTCAACAACGTATTTAGTATTATCATCCCACCCCAAACGCGTTTTTACCGTTACTGGCAAATGCGTTGATTTCACAATCTGTTTGGTCATCTCAACCATCTTAGGAATGTCTTGCAAAATCCCAGCTCCAGCTCCTTTATTGGCGACCTTTTTAACAGGACACCCATAATTGATATCAATTATATCAGGATTCGTTTGTTGCGTAATTTCAGTTGCGCGTTTCATGCTTTCGATATCATACCCGAAAATTTGAATCCCAATAGGACGTTCATATTCGAAGATATCAAGCTTCTGAACACTTTTCACGGCATCGCGAATTAAGCCTTCAGATGAAATGAACTCAGTGTACATTAAATCTGCTCCGTGTTGTTTGCACAAAGCACGAAATGGTGGATCACTCACATCCTCCATTGGAGCAAGTAAAAGTGGAAAATCACCGAGTTCTATGTCACGAATTTTAGCCATTGATGCTGCAAAGATACGTTGAATTCCGATTTTTCTTACATAAGTGTTGAATTACTAGCGTAAGCTCTGCTACTTTTCCGATTAACAAATGGAGAAATCAATTGTATATTTAAGACTTCAATTAATTACTATGCTAAAAATAATACCACTCTTGGGCTTTCTAATTTTGTTCTATTGTTCGCAGGATTGTTCTAAAGGCTGTAGTATATGTGAAAAAAAATTAGAATTTCTGAGGTCGAATACTTTGGCAAAAGTTAATCTTCCGGAACCAATCATTTCTGTAAATTACAGTTGCAATAACATCCTATGATAAGTACTTCCTCGATAACAAGGAATACTCGCTCAGTGCATTAGACACATTGATTGAACATAAGACATCATTAAACGGTAAAATGAATATCAAGATTGTAGGAGACAAAAAAGGTACTGTTGTTAATTCCAAGCAATTCTGAAAATAAATTATCTTTAGCTCTTAGAGAAGTATAGTTTCGATTATAACTATCTCGTGTAGTCCTCGATTTGTTCGGGGGCTACCTTTTTCTGATAGTTTGGATC
>JABSPC010000351.1 GCA_013215515.1 Crocinitomicaceae bacterium | reverse complement strand
GCTCTTTTTTCTTTCAATTCTATGATCTTCCATTTTTGAAAGAAGCTCAATAATACTTTTGTTTTTCATAACTTATACATCTGATTATCAGATAAATATACAAATTATTACTCACTTGAACTACTCTTAATTAATTGATTACCAAATAGTTATCAAAATTTACGCGTCAACTTTTAATGCGTTTGCCCTGTGTTATTTACCGAAACACTTGTGAGTTCGGATATAAAGCACTTCAAGCACAAAACGCTGGAGCAATTGCCGTAATTATTCTCAACAGAGAAGATGCTTACTTTAGTCTGCAAGGTGGTACTGAAGGATTAAGTGTTACTATTCCTGTGGTTCTTTTATCAAACATTGACGGAGCTATTTTAACAAACGCTATGGCAGGCGGACCTGTTGAAATGTTAATTGGTAACAAGCAAAATGCTTTCGTAAATGATGTTGGTGCTATTAAAGGTGAATTCTTAGTTTCTCCATTCGGAGGTGCTCATAACCTTATTTATGATGGTTTCACACCTGGAATCCAAGTATATAACTTTGGATCTGCTGACCAAACTGACGTAATGATTAACGCTAAAATTGACGGTCCTAGTGGAAACTATTACGATGAAACTATTGGTCCTCTGGCTTTGCTTTCTGGAGACACTATTGCTACTTTCCCTGGAAACACAGATGAGTTTATAGCTTGGCAATTAGGAGTTGGAAGCTATGATGATGGTGATTACACATTAACATATACTCTTTCAATGTCAGGGTTAACTGATGATTCTGATTTCGATAACATCTATACTTCTGATTTCAAAATTCAATCTGATCACCTTTCTTTGGCTCGTCTTGATGGTGGAAATATGCCAATAGGCACGTCTTACCCAAGCAACTCAACTACTGAGTACCAATCTTGTATGATGTTCCAAGCCACTAATGCTAGTGCCCTTAATGGTATCTTGGGAGGTGTTGATGGAATGTACTTCATTGCACATACTGATACATCTATTAATGAGTTCGCTGGAGCTGAAATTTTCGCGAATGCATACCAATGGGATGATGCTTGGGGTGATCTTGATGACCCTACTTACCAATTCGATCCTGCAACAAACGATGCATTCCAAAACTTAAACTTAATTACTTTCGGAACTCACTACCCTGCGTCGAATGATGATGTTGACGATGTTGCTTTCATAGCATTTACAACTCCATTCCAATTGGATGATAACCAAAGATATTTGTTCTGCCTTCAAACATTTGAGTCAGCAACGATCTCTTTCGGTTACGATGGTGATATTAACTATGACGGAAACCAAGGAATTATTCGTCAACCTATTTCGCCTATTCACATTGATGGACAATGGTTTACTCAAGGATGGTACGCTTCTTCTGCATCTTCAATTGCATTGTCTCTTATTGACGGAATAGGAATTGAAGAAACGAACATGGTAGAAGGAAACGCATTCCCCAACCCAGCTACTGATAAGGTTACTATTTCAATTGACGCTAACGGAGACGCTACTTTAGAAGTGGTTGATATCGCTGGTAAAGTTACAATGAATAGCTCTATTTCTTTAGTTAACGGGTCTGCTAATGTTGACATGTCTTCTTTAGAATCTGGAGTATATATCTTCAACGTTACTCTTGAAAACGGTCAAACTTCACAGTTCAATGTGGTTAAAAAATAACACCTATTGAAGGCTAAATAGGCCATTAATAATGCATTAAAGTGATAAGGGTCTTGAGAAATCGAGGTTCTTTTTTGTTGATCACTCTTTTTTAGTATACCTTAGCGTGACTAAAAATTAAACGTATGAAAAAAATATTACTTACACTAACCGTGTTTGCTGCTGGTTTCATGGCACATTCACAAGTGGTTTGTTCAGGTGTTTCGCCTGCTGCAACCCAAGGAAATTACACTTTCGAATGGGCTGATCCAGGAGGAGGAGATTGGTCTTGTCCAGACTTTTTAGTATCTGGAACTTTCGTTGAAGATACATTGATGTGGTCTGAAGATTCAGGTCAAGGTCTAAACCCTCAAGGAAACCCAGTATCACAAGAAGGATGTAACCCACCTCAAATTGCGAATTTAGCTGGTAAAATCGCTCTGATTTACAGAAACACATGTGAATTTGGTGCTAAAGCGTTAGCTGCAGAAAATGCAGGAGCTGTAGCTGTTATTATCATTAACCGTGACAACGAAGTAGTTGGAATGGGTGGTGGTGCTGATGGTTTGACTGTAACAATTCCGGTTGTTATGCTTTCAAGCGTTGATGGAGCTGCTCTAGCTGCAGAAATGTCGAACGGACCAGTTGTTATGTTACTTGGTAACAAAGTTGGTGCATATCCAAATGACGTTGGTGCAAACGATGGTGAAATGTTAATTTCTCCTTACGCTGGCGCAAACGACCTTCAATACGATGGTTTCACACCAGGTATTCAAATTTACAACTATGGTTCTGCTGATCAATCGGCTATTACAATTAATGCTAAGATCGATGGTCCTAATGGAAACGTTTACGATGAAACTATTAGCCCTACACTAACTATGAGTGAGGGTGATACTCTTTCTATATTCCCTGGAAATACTGATGAATTCATTGCTTGGAACTTAGGAGTAGGTAATTACGATAACGGGTTGTACACATTGACATACACATTGGATATGGGAACTCCAGATGATTCTGATTTCGATAACATCTTGAGTTCTACTTTCTCTATCACTGATGGAGTGAACACTCCAACTCTTGGTAACGGAATCTTGGCATTATCAAATGTTGATGGTGGTGGTATGCCAGTTTCAACTACTAGCCCAAGTAACTCAACTACTGAGTACCAATCTTGTATTATGGTTCAGGAACCTAACGCAAGTGTTATGGCTGTTGCAGGTTTGTATTTCATACCTCACACTGATACTTCAGTAAATGACTTAGCTGGAGCTGAGATCTTCGCTAACGCTTACCAATGGGATGATGCATGGGTTGATCTTGATGATCCTGCTTACCAATTCGATCCTGCAACTAACGATGCATTCCAAAACTTGAACTTAATCACTTTCGGAACTCACTACCCAGCGTCTAATGACGATGTTGATGATGTTGCTTATATCGAATTCACAACTCCTTTTGGATTAGTTGATAACCAAAGATATTTGTTCTGTCTTCAAACGTTTGAATCAGCGACAATCTCTTTCGGATATGATGGAGCTCTTAACTTTGATGGAAACGAAGGTATCTTCCGTCAGCCTACTGCACCAGTTCACGTTGATGGACAATGGTACACAGGTGGATGGTCTGGTATTTCTTCACCATCTACTGCTCTTCATACTTTCGATCCAGCTTCAATTGGATTAGGAGAAGTTGATATGGTAGAAGGAAGTGCATTCCCTAACCCAGCAGCTGATAAGGTTACTATTTCAATTGACGCTAACGGAGATGCTACTTTAGAAGTAGTTGATCTCGCTGGTAAAGTTGCAATGAACAACACTATTTCTTTGGTTAACGGGGCTGCTGATGTTGATATGTCTTCTTTAGAGTCTGGAGTTTATATCTTCAACGTTACTCTTGAAAACGGTCAAACTTCACAGTTCAACGTGGTTAAGAACTAATTAGCGAAAGCTTTACAGGAATGCAATAGTCATCCTGCTTAAATAATTGAGAGCCTCTTCTGGATAAAACCGGAGGAGGCTTTTTTTCTAGAGCTTAGTTTCTGCTTCTGTTTTACATCAGTAACGACCGTTTTATCACCAAATGAAAGTCAACATACCAGCTCCATTCATCTCGTAATTAAGGCCAATATAATTCCAGCTTTTACTCTGCTTAGACCATCCCAAACGGAAGCCGTTAACCTTCTCATTTATTCCTTTTACGACTCAACAACCAAACAGCTTTGCCCACAAAAAAGGTACTGTTGTTAATTCCAAGCAATTCTGAAAATAAATTATCTTTAGCTCTTAGAGAAGTATAGTTTCGATTATAACTATCTCGTGTAGTCCTCGATTTGTTCGGGGGCTACCTTTTTCTGATAGTTTGGATC
>JABSPC010000350.1 GCA_013215515.1 Crocinitomicaceae bacterium | reverse complement strand
TTGCTTTTGAGCTCAGGATGGTCTTCAATTCTTTTGCGGGCCTTCTCAATAAATACCTCTATTAATTCTGTCATTTCAATAACCGCAGCGTCAAACTCCTTGTCCGATTTTGAACGAACTAACTTATACCATGGAATTGGCATGTTAATTCGCTTGAATATCATTGGGAATATCTTTTCCAATTGACCTTGGATAGCACTTCCCTCCTGTTCCAAAGTATTCATTGGAAACCCGAACGCTAACGATGTCGTTATATCTACGGTAAACCGAAGTAAATCACGTTGAATGTCAAACGGAATCCCCGTTTCAGCATCCTTTTCCCATTTCTTATGCAAACGTTCAATGACCGGAAGCATTCCAGGGTAAAAATCCCTTTGGGGCTTAACGTCCAATACTTTTGTGATAATAGATCTGTGTAATTTCCAATCTTCTCCTTCGGCATTAAAAACACCATGAACACCAGCCTGTTGGATCACTGAATCCATCTTTTTCATTCGGGTAAATTCATTTGGCCGAGCCGTATAAATTTTCTGAATCAAGCTTGGGCGTGTCACACAGAGCATGTTCGAAACCCCTAGGTTCAAGTAAAATACATCTCCGTGTTCTTTTGACCATTGCTCAATTTGCCTGTGCAGACTCTTGAGTTCAAGCTTAAACAAGTTACCGAATACTGGAATTCCTTTTGGTCCGGGAAGTTCTTTTAATGTTGTTGCCATTCAAATTCTATTGGAGGCGTAAAGATAGACTTTGAATTGCTAAAAAATAGATTATTACCTACGCAACTTTACTGCTATTCAAATTTTCACAAGTAATTAGGATTCCATACCTTGCAGAAAAATTACTTCAATGAAAACTCTTCTCAGCGCTCTAAGCTTTTGCTTATTAAGCACATTGACTTTCAGTCAAGTGTCATTTTCTGTAACTGCTCCGGCATCTATTGCAGGCGGTTATAACTTTACCAGTAATGGTGATGGAACGGATTGGGGACTTGCTAATCTATTCGATCCTAACAATGCAGTTCTTGATACTTTGAAACTTGTTGAGGATGGTACGCCGGGCTTCAACGCTCAAGGAATTCCTTTTTCAAATGAAGGTTGTGGAACTTTAAATAATGATTTAACTGGAAAAATAGCAGTTGTTTATAGGTACGACGGCATTTCCTCTAACGTTTGTTGGTATGGAACTAAAGTATTGATGGCCGCGCAAGCCGGTGCAATTGGTGTTGTTATGATTAATCGGGAAGACGCCTTAATTGCTGTTCCAGGTACTACTGACGGTCCAAACACTTCAATTCCTTTCGCCTTCATCTCAAGATCAGATGGAGCGATATTAAGAGCCAGAATGGACGCAGGTGAAGACGTTGTTGCATTCATTGGAAATAAATTAGGTCTTTATTCTAATGATGGTGGAATTAATAAAATAACTACGATCAGCCCATCTATATCATCAACTGCATCTCAAACTTCTGTTGACAACACTGAATTTGGATTTGATGTTGGAGCACAAATTTACAACTACGGTAATGTGGATCAGAACAACGTTTCGATTACTGCTACTGTGACAGGACCTGCTGGAACTTGGACGGAAACATCTGGGCCGTATTCTATTGCTGTTGGAGATAGTATTGAAGTGTACACTGGTGGTACAAATGATATCCCAGCATTCTCTTTCCCTGCATATCCAGATGGAAGATACACTTTGACGTATGATGTCGATTTGGGAGTTTTAGATTCGTTTGCATTTGACAACACACTTTCATATGATTTTGTAATCTCAGATTCATTAATTGGTTATTCTCGAACTGATGTATTGACAAACTTACCTGTTTCGAACGCGAACTACCGTCCAGGAGGAGGTGGTAATCTTTTTGAGATGTGCATGGTGTACAACAATCCAAACGGAAGTAAATTAGCAGCTGAAGGTATCTACTTCTCTGCAGTAACAGGGTACAATTCAGGCGTTTCTTTGGATGGCGAAGAAATTTCAATAAGCCTTTACAGTTGGGACAATGTGTTTATAGATATAAACGATGTCAATTTGGCTTTTGATAATTTAAACTTGGTATCATACGGTTATTTTTACTATCCAGGAGATCTACAAGACGAAGTTGTATTGGGAACTTTTGATACTCAAATTCAATTGTCTGATAATCAACGTTACTTAGCGTGTGTACAACCGAGTAATGTCGAGATCTACTTGGGACACGATACAGGAATCGATTACAATTGGTCAATCAATACAACACTAGAGCCTATCACACCTATCAATAGTGATAACGGTTACTTCGCACTTGGGTTCGGAACTGATATTGTTCCTTCAATGGCTTTAAGAGTCTTTGATGCAGATGAATTAGGTGTCCCTGAATACGCTAGTAACGCTGGTTCAATATTCCCTAACCCTGCAAAAGACATATTGAATATTGCTCTAAGAAGTTCTAATACACAAGGAGGAACAATTACTGTTCTCGATATGACAGGACGAATCTTGTCAATGGAAGAGTTCTCTTACGCGCACATGAATAAGATGGATGTAAATGGGTTGACTTCTGGTCAGTACCTTTTAACTGTTGATTATAACGACGGAATTGCGGAACAATTTAAATTCGTGAAGAATTAAGTTAAGGGTAAGTTATAAGTGACTAAAGTTTTTTAAGTGTCTAGAGTTGTAACTTCAGGCGCATTAAGTACTCTATAACTTTAAAAACACCTTACTTCCAAGCACTATAACCTCCTTTTAAATCGTAGACTTCTTTAAAATTCATATCAGCCATCATCTTAGCTGCATTAGCGCTTCTTCCACCTTTAGCACAGTAAACGAGAGTTGCTATATCAGGATCAAGATCTTTTAATTGTGCTTTAAAGTTATCGTCGTAGATATTGATATTTGTTGCATTACCAATTATTCCAATACTGTACTCTTCTGGAGTTCGAACATCAATGATTTGAACGTTATCCTGTTCCATTATTTTTTTGAATTCATCAACGCTAACAACTTTATTTATAATGCCGCCGTTGGATTGAGCGCCTGAATTACAAGAGTTTAGGGTAAGGATGATACTGAGTAAGAACAATAATTTCTGCATAGGTAGTGTTAATAAAACGCAATTTACCTAATTAATGCTGAACTAACGCTTTCTAACTTATAAGAATGGGTTACTTTTGTTGCGATGTTAACTAAAGAGGCACGTAAAGAACTGAACACCCATTTCTGGGAAGGATTTCGTAAAGAGATGCGGAATCATAAGTCATCGAATGGAAGAGGAATAAACTGGATCAACTACCCTTCTGATGTTAAAGACATTTATATTCGCTTGATCGTAGCGACAAAGAATGCCAGTATTTGTTTCGATATTCAACCAAAAGATGATGATATCCGTTCCATTCTTTGGGAACAAATGACAGAATTAAAAGTGGTAATGGAATCTGAAATTGGAGAGGCGATTTGGAGTGAAGAAAGCCATGTCTTTAATGGAAGAACAGTTTCTAGAATCCATTGGGAAATGAACGGACTCAATTTTTACGACCTGAATAACCACAAGGAAATCAAAGGATTCCTTCGTGATAAATTGATCAAGTTTGATTCCTTTTATCAGGAGTATAAAGAAATACTAATATCATTAGCCGAATAAGCATAAAACACTAATTTTACAGCATGACAAAAACAATAAGCATTTTAGCATTAGGGTTGATTTCAATGAATGTAACAGCTCAAACGCAAGTTTATAGTGAAAATTTTCAAAATGGACCGCCGGCAAGTTATACCCTATTTGATAATGACGGTTTTACACCAGATGCTTCAGTAATTGAATTCACTGACGCATGGATTACATTGCTAGACCCAGCTGATTCAACAGATTCTATTATTGGGTCTACTTCATTTTTCAGTCCTGTAGGACAAGCTGATAGATGGTTCATTACTCCTTCAATAGTTCTTGGTGCTTATGGAAATACATTGTATTGGGACGCGAAATCTCACGATCCTTCTTTCCCTGATAGCTATATAATCTTAGCTTCTAAAACAGACAATCAAATTACGAGTTTCACGGATACCTTGGTTACGATAATAGAAGAATCAACTGAATGGTCCTATCATGATTTAAATTTGAGCGAAGCAGGACTGGATAACGAGACTGTGCATATTGCATTTGTAAACAGAACAGATGATGGATTTAAACTGTATCTAGATTCAATCTCTGTTTGGGTTGAGGATCCAGTTGGAATCAATTATTTAGAGCTGTTTGAAGTAAATGTTCACCCAAATCCAACAAACGGAAAAGTGAACATCAGTGGTGAATTCGATATCGCTCAAGTACATTCCGCGACAGGAGCTCTTATTCTTGAATCAGCATCAAACCTGATCGATCTTTCATCATATGATTCAGGAATATACTTAATTAGCGTTCAAAACGGTGATAGAGTATATCGTACTAGAATTGTAAAAGACTAATTAACGACCTTTTCCTAATTCAGGAAGAGGAATAATTTGAATATCAAATCTGGTATCAGAACCTTTTACCGATTTCATATAAATACTGTCTTCAGTAATGTATTTCAAATCCATTTTCCATTCTTCATCCGGAAAGCTGATTTCTAGTCGCTTACTATCTGAATTCAAGTAATATTCTCCTATCTTAGGAAAGGATTTCCCCATTGCTTTCATTGGAATGATCTCTACCTTTCCAGAAGCGTAAAAAATCATTAAGTCTTTGTTCCAATTATGACCACTCGCAAAGTTGACTTTGTCAACCGACTGTTTATTGATCAGCCATACCTTACTATTATCATCTGTCAATAAAGAGCTGTAATCCACGTTTTGCAAAGGAATTCCATCTGTGCAACCGGTTAATACCAAAGAAAGAACAACTAAATATTTCATTGCTGAATTACAAGGTCTTTGATAATTAACTCTCCACTAATTAAGTCTCTGTATACTTCTGCCGAA
>JABSPC010000035.1 GCA_013215515.1 Crocinitomicaceae bacterium | reverse complement strand
ATATTTGGATAGTTTGATAGTTGGATAGTTGGATAGTTGGATAGTTGGAGAATGAAAATTTATTTCATGCATGTTCTAGGTCATTTAGAATCTTTCGAACAATCGAAAAAGCATAGCGCAGTGAATAATTGACCTTCGATTGTTTAGAACTATTTATCAATCACGCTTGATCAATTGAAGAATATTCGTATAATTGTACCTGAGAACACATAATCGACTGTGTTTTACTATAGAATATCCCAAAAAAGACATCCCCCAATTATTACAATCATACTTTTCGTTACCATTTATGGATAAAAAAGATTTGGAAGGCAAAAAAGTTGCCGAGTTAAGAGAAATTGCAAGCGCTTCAGGTATTACAGGTACAGAAGCATTGAAGAAGGTAGATATTATTGAAAAATTAACTGCTGGTACTGAAAGTGCTGAAGTGATTGATTCACCTAAGAGAAAGCGAACGCGTAAAAAAGTAATGACTGAGGCTCCTGCTAAAAAACAAGGGGAATTATTTCAAGCGCCACCTAAGGAAGAAGTTGAAACTAAAGCTGAGGAAGATCCTAAAACTGAAGCGAAGGTTGAAGAAACTCCTTCAAGCGACAAGAAAGATGAAGATCCGAAAGCATCTGATAAAGATTCTAAGGAAGAGGCTAAAAAAGAAGCTCCTAAATCAGATCCAATAGCTATCGAATCAAAGCCAAATCCTAAAGAGGATAGAACGAGAGATAATAAGGACGGAAAATCAAAGGGGCCTGGACGCGATCTTCGTGATATGAACAAGGAGAAATCGGGCAATAAAAACCCGAACAACGAGAAGGCCAACAATAATAACCCGAATAATAAGAACCGAAACAAGAACAGTCAAAATAGAGACAATCGCCCATCTAAAGACGAAGAAGAACGATACAATCTTGTAGGAATTGTTGCGGCTGAAGGAGTTTTGGAAGTTATGCAAGATGGATATGGCTTCCTAAGATCTTCTGATTACAATTACCTTCCTTCACCTGATGATATTTATGTTTCGCAGAGTCAAGTGAAATTATTTGGACTTAAATCGGGTGATACTGTTGTTGGAACAATTCGCCCTCCTAGAGAAGGAGAGAAATTCTTCCCTCTCGTAAAAGTTGAATCAATTAACGGTCGATCTCCTTCTTTCATTAGAGATAGAGTACCGTTCCAATATTTAACGCCATTATTTCCAGATGAAAAGTTCAAATTAACTGGTCATAAACAAGAGACGTTATCGACTCGTGTAATGGACTTATTTGCACCAATTGGTAAAGGACAACGTGGAATGATCGTTGCACAGCCTAAAACAGGTAAAACAATGCTATTAAAGGATGTGGCAAACGCAATTGCAGCTAACCATCCTGAAACATATTTAATTGTACTTCTAATTGACGAACGTCCAGAGGAGGTAACGGATATGGCGCGTTCAGTAAATGCGGAGGTTGTTGCTTCTACATTTGATGAGCCAGCTGATCGTCACGTCAAAGTGGCAAACATGGTGCTTGAGAAAGCCAAAAGAATGGTTGAATGTGGACACGATGTATGTATTCTTCTGGATTCTATTACGCGTCTAGCTAGAGCTTACAACACTGTTTCTCCTGCTTCTGGCAAAGTACTTTCTGGTGGTGTCGATGCAAATGCACTTCACAAACCAAAACGTTTCTTCGGTGCTGCTCGTAAAATTGAAAATGGAGGATCACTTTCTATCCTTGCTACGGCATTGACAGAAACAGGATCCAAAATGGATGAAGTTATTTTTGAAGAATTCAAAGGAACTGGAAACATGGAACTTCAATTGGATCGTAAAATTTCCAATCGTCGTATATATCCTGCAATCGATATTACTTCTTCTGGGACACGTAGAGAAGATTTATTATTGAGCAAAGAAGTTCTTCAACGTGTTTGGTTGATGCGTAAGTTTATAGCAGATATGAATCCTATTGAGGCAATGGAATTCCTGAAAGACAGAATGAGTAGTACAGCGTCAAATGAGGAATTCCTTGCGACAATGAATAGCTAATAGGCGAACATGAAAATAACAGTCAAAGTTGGTTTAATCTTCGCTGGTCTTTGGATCTTGACAAAAATGATATTCTTTTGGTCAGGTGCCTTGAAATACAACGTCGTTCCTTCAGTATTACTGAACATGCTTTTTGTTCTACTGGCAATTGCTATTGGACTCTATCTTCATAAATTAAAGCAGACAGATTATACGAATGCATTAGGAGACATTAAAAGTGGCATGACTGCCGGTGTCCCATATGCATTCATCGTAAGTATCTTCATTTACTTTTATTACGAGAAAATTGACCCAGGATTCAATGAACACCAGATTGCAGAGCGCGAATACGCTCTGATTAAAAAATTAGACGAACCAGATGGATTAAGAAAAATTCAAAGTGCAAATCCTGAATTGGAGGTTTTTTCTAGGGAAGAAATTATTGCGAAAGCAAACGATTCGAATAAAGGTTTCTACAACGCAGGCTCAACGATGACTTTATCAATGCTTGCTTTATTACTTCTTGCAACATTGTACAGCATTTTCGTAACGGTTATAATGAGACGAATTATTTTTAGAGACTCCAAAAGGTTTCCATACCCATCAGAGCCAGCAGCTCAAAAAAACCAAGAGTAAACACCCACTTTTAAATGGTGTTTTAGATGAAATTATCGATTGCTTATTTCTTCACCGAGTTCATCATAGTCAATCCCATCAAAGTTTCCTGAAGACATCATTAAGAGGACGGCATTGTTCATTTCTTGAGAACGAATAAATTCCAACACCTCAGATGTTTCATTCATCACCTTAACACCACCTCCAAATCCTTCAAGGACTAACTTTTTTGAAATCGGAGCTAACTTTTTGTGCTGGACTACTTCTGGACTATAATAAACAACAGCCTCATCTGCGGCATTCATTGCACCAGCATATTGTTCTAGGAATTCCTTTTTCAATGATGAAAACGTATGTAACTCCATACAGGCAACAAGCTTTCGATCTTTATATTGGTCTTTAACTGCCTTTGTTGTAGCCTTTAATTTAGAAGGTGAATGGGCAAAATCCTTATACATCACAAAGTGATATTTTTCTGCCACCTTTTGTAGCCTATTACCAGCTCCAGTAAATGATTTCATTGCATTCAGAAAGATATCATTCTCTATCCCAATGGATTCACCAAGTCGCATGGCACCAATTAGGTTCTGGAGATTATGCATTCCAAATATTTTTAATTCATATTTATTACCACCAAACGACAGGCGAGTACCTTCTTGAGTCACCTCATAATCAGGTGTAAAATATGGAACACAGTTCAAAGTATTACCATACTCGAGTCCAAGTTTATTAACCTCAACATCTTCTGTATTGTAAATTAAAGTCCCGGTAGGCTCAATTACTTTACAAAACTCCTCAAATTGAAGCACGTAATTTTCGAACGTTGGAAATACATTAATGTGATCCCACGCAATTCCACTAATAATTGCCACATCAGGATTATACAAGTGAAATTTAGGACGTCGATCGATTGGTGAACTCAAATACTCGTCTCCTTCCAAAATCATTATCTCAGCTTCATCTGTAATCTTCACCATACAGTCATACCCTTCGAGTTGAGCACCCACCATATAGTCTACATCCATGCCCAGTTCATTGATCGCATGTAACAACATTGATGTTATGGTTGTTTTTCCATGAGAACCTCCAATTACAACGCGCTTTTTTGATTTGCTTTGTTCATACAAATACTCAGGATATGAATACACTGGAATATTTAACTCTTTAGCTTTTAGAAGTTCAGGATTATTCTCTCTCGCATGCATGCCTATAATAATAGCATCCAATTGGTCTGTTATCCGATCTGCATTCCAACCCAATTCAGTTGGAAGAATTCCTTGATTATCCAATCTAGAACGTGAAGGTTCAAATATTTCATCATCAGATCCAGTGACATTCATGCCTTTTCTACTCAAGGCAATAGCCAAATTATGCATTGCACTTCCTCCTATCGCTATAAAATGAACATTCATATTATTTTCCTTTGGTATTTTCCCAACCATCCATTAAGGCTGGGATTATTAAAAAGAGAGTTCCGTAATCTGTCATAAAAGAGTATATCCCTACATTCTCCTGGGTTATCATATAAGCCGGCAACATCACAGATATCAAACCTAGGTAATAAAGCCAATCCCACCAATTCTGACTTTTAAAAATAAGTCGCTTTGAAATCTGCAACCCCACATACACCATGCAAAGAACAGTCAAGTAAAATGGCAGTATAGCAACCGATTCTACTGTATCAACAGACCAGAAATACCAAACAATCCAGCTACCAATAACTATTAAGGCTACAGTAATTAGAATTTTAAAAACCGTCTTTGAACTCATAGAGATAATCTTTCCATGAAATTACGATATAGATGCTATTATTATTGAGAGACGGTGTTTAGTTACTCACAGCAACTTGCGGAAAACCTTATTCAAGGTATTTAGAGAAGCCATCGGACATCGCATATTTAATCTCCCCTTCTTCATTGGCATACAATAGATAAACGGCCAACTGCTCTTCTGGATGTTCCTTCACGAACCTGAGTGATTCTTTTACTCCCAATACCATAAAGGTCGTGGCATATCCATCTGCAGTAGAGCATTTACTGGCTATAACTGTTGCACTCAACAAGGAATGTGTAACCGGCTTTCCTGTACTAGGGTTTAACGTATGGGAATATTTAATACCATCTTTAATGTAAAACTTGCGGTAATTTCCACTCGTCGCAATTGCTTTATTTGAGATATGAATTATTGTATCTCGTTCTCTCGTTCGAAGATTTGCAATAGGAGTATCAACACCAATATTCCAAGATGTTCCATGCTTATTGTGTCCCTTTACTTTTAGTTCTCCGCCAATTTCAACGTAGAAATTCTTACATCCTTTCTTCTGAATAAAGTCATAAATTACATCGACAGAAAGGCCTTGGGCAATCGCATTAAAGTCAATTTTAAAATTCGCATTGCTCTTAGAAAAATGAATTTTATTATCTTGAAAATTAACAGAGTGATGAAGTCCCTTTTCAAAGGATACAAACTTTAAAATAGAATCGATTTGGCTTTGTTCTAAAGGAGTTTCTAAATCATTCATAAAACCCCAGCCTTCCACTAGAGGGAAAACCGAAGGGTCAAATTTACCATTGGTCAAATTATAAATATGCTGGCTCTCAATATAGCATGGCTTAAAAAAACCAAAGGGATCAGATATTACAATTGAAGAATTACTATTGTTGATCTTAGAGATTACCGATTCATCAATATAAGTTGAAAGGGACAAGTCAAAATTGCTCAGCTCCTCATCAATTTCGCTCTTTTTAATCTCTCCATTATTGTCAATGATAATAATGGTATAGGTTGTACCTTGTGTATTTCCTGAAATAGTAAGAACCTTGGCTACTTTATCCTCACCGGTTTCAGAAATAGTATCACAAGATGTAAAGGTCGTTCCTAGACTAATAATGGCGAACCAAATGAGGGCCTTGTGTTTGAGAATTCCAGACATGTTGTAAACTTGGTTTACCGTTTTTAGAAAATGTTGTAGCATGAGCTGATTGCGTTCTTACATAGACATCAGCATGACCGTCAATAACCACTACACGACGTGTAATAATTGTCTTCATCAATCCATTTTGATCGTTCTGAGAAAATGATTCTTGAGAAACTCCTTCAGGATATTCTTCCCCAAGAGAGTTCGCAACTTTAACTGTTTTATTTCGCTCGTCTGTTATCGCGTGAATTTTCTTCGTAGCATCGTAGTGCTTATCATCTTCACCGATAGCCTGATTAGCCTGATTTTGTTCAAGAACATGTTTTATTTCCTTCAAAGCTTGTCCGCTTTCAATATTCTTATCTCGGGCCTTAGCAGCATCTTCACGCACAGATGCATAAACATCATTAATTTCCTTCAATTTATTTAAACGCTCAGCCTCATCACTGATACTCAAACCACTAAAGTCAGTTCTAGCTTTCTTGTCCATTCGCTCAACGTACTCAACTTTCTTGGTATGAGATGCGCTTGCTAATTTTAACACCTCACTGTTTTCCTTAACTCCTTCTTCAATTCGTGCTTGGGCAGCAATTCTTTGATCATGCTCATTATTTGACATCTCAAAATTAGCTTCAGTCAATTCACGTTCTCCAATTCTAAGCTCAACAACAAGCGCTTGACGACTGTCATCTCTTTCTTTTTGATCGCCGATCATTTCCTCTTTAATAATAGCCATATTTCTATCGGCCTTATAATGCTGTTCTTTTTCCGCTTCGGCTTGAATTTGCTCTCTTCTATCAACATCATATTTCATAACCAAGATGTCATCATTGTTTTGGAGGGTCGCTTTTGCATCCTCTGCCATTTTAGTTTGGTAAGCAGCTTTAATGTTTGTTAAACCCTTATCCGTATCATAATGCTCTTGGTCCTCGATACCTACTCTTGCATCTGAAACAGCTTGTACTGCATCTGAGATATCTTTTAACTCTTCATTATTCGCAGTCGCCTGTTTAACACCTTCAATTTGTTTCTGAGTATACTTATCCAGTTCGCTCGCTATCACATCTTGTGTTTCGATTAATCGATTATAGTTGTCTTTAGAAATAGCTGTAAATTCGATTGCAACTTCCTTTCTCGTATCATAAACCTCTTGTCGAACCTGATCTCTTTCAGCAAAATCATCAATCATTTCAGATTGAATATTTTGATAAATAGTATTAATATTTTTATTCTGAGCGTATATTTCTCCTCTCTCCGCGCTATTCTTCATAGCCTCTGCATCCTGAATTTCTCCAGCATAATATGACAGCGCCTTTGCGTTTTCAGCATATACCCCGTCTCTAATACCGTAATCCAGAGCTACTTCTCGATTGACAGAATAAAGAACTTCTTGGTCACTAATGTTTTCTAAATGTTCGTATCGTTGATTCTCTCTTTCTTGCTTTTGATGTGCCAATTCTATTTCTCGCAAAGTCAAAACCGTTTCTTGCCTTCCCAAATCTGACTCACCTCCATCCAATTGAATTTTAGAAAGCACATTATAAATATGTTGAGCGTTGTCGTATTGATCTTTAGTTTTTTGCTTTGTTAAAGCAGTATTCTTATTGTTAATGGCCGAATGCTCTTTTTGAACTGCCGTCTTATTCGCTAGTTTTCTTTGCTTCTCTGCATCCTGCAAAGCAAATGTCCCGTCTAATATTGATCCGGAAAATGGAGTGCCTAAATCTTTCAGTTCAGCTTGTGCTTGAGTCTGTGGATTTAAAATTGCATCTATTTCTGCTAACCTTTTCTTAGGATAAGGATCGCCCTTTCTCAATGACACAGCTGTTTTATAACGCATAATAGCTTTGTCATAATTTTCTATGTCAAAGTTTTCATCTGCAGAAGCAATTATTTTCTGATATTGTTTTTCTTCTTCAGTAATGGATACTAATTTTGAAAGTCTAACGCATTCTTCAACCTGTAATTGGGCATAAGTGTTATCAGAAAAAACACCCAATGCTTCCTCATACTTCCGCTTGGCTTCTGGATACGTCTTTCCTGAGAATAGTTCATCCGCTGCTTTTATAAAAGCGTCGAATTCATTTTTATTCTTAATGGCTGAGGCATTAGCGTTTGCTTGATTATCTAATATTTGTTGGATCTCATTGATCTTATTTGTAGCCGCAACATCTCCTGCTTTAATAGATAAAGCATCTTGATAAGAGCTTAGGGCAAACTCAAATTCTTCGTCAATTTGGCGCTTCGCACCTTTCGACATGTATTCACTATACAACTCATCTTTTTGTGCAGCAGAAGCAGCATTTTTAATGAGACCTTTCATTTCTTCAATCTTTTCTTTCGGTAGATCAAGACTTGGCTTCTTTAAACTCGCAGCTTCATATTTCAATTTTGCCTCTTTATAATCTTTAGCGTTTGCCAAAGTATTTCCAGCGGTCATCAAATCATCGTATGCTTTATCCTGTTTTTTAAGCAAGGTAATTCGTTCACGAAGTTGTTTTACACGCGGTTCTTCTGGACTCATTTTTTCTGTATTAGCAATGATTTCCAAAGCTCTTGTATAATTATTTTCATCAATCTTTTTGTCAGCGGCATCTAAGTTTTTCTTGATTTGACGATCGAAATCAGAAGTGCTTTCTTTAGCCAGTTTCTCAGCTTCAGCAGCACGATCGACAGGAGCCCTTTCCTCAGGTTTAACAGTGAGAGCAGAGTTGAATTCTTTAATTGCCTTTAAGAACTCTTCCTTAGCCAATAACTCCTCTCCCTTTTTCATAAAAGCGTCGTACTCTTTATCCTTTTCAGTTTGCTCTGCGCTGTCTTTCATCTCCTCTTCCAATTCGGCAATTCTAGCCGATGGAGCAGGGTCTGAAGGTTTTACAAGCAGTGCTTCTTTATATTTAGCAATAGCCTGATCGAATTTATCTTGATCGCCTAAATATTTCGCATCCGCAAGTAGGCCATTGAATTCCTCATCAATTTCATTATTCGCGACTATGGCTTTCTCTGCGTCTTCAATTTCTTTAATTTTATCTTTCACAGATTGATCATCCTTCAAAGACAAAGCTTCGTTTAATTTAGACTTAGCACCAGAATAATCCTTTTGATCCGCAAGAGCGAACCCTTCATTTTTCAATTTGTTAAAATCTTCTTCCTTCTGAGTTTCGCTTTTTAATGCGGCCAACTCATTATTGATTTTTTCTATTTGACTCTTCGCTATAGCATTTGAATTATCCAGAACTAAAACCTCTTCATACTTCCCTTTAGCAATTTCAAATTTTTCAGAATCAAATTGTTCTTTTCCGTCTTTCAGCAAAGCAGCAATTTTAGCTTCTTGTTCTGCT
>JABSPC010000349.1 GCA_013215515.1 Crocinitomicaceae bacterium | reverse complement strand
GTTGGAGACACTAGAGAGGGAGATAGAAAAATGCTTGAAGAGCATCCTGCGTTGTTGGAAAACTATGACAAATGGGCGGAAGAATGAAAGTTACAATTGTTGGACTACCATTATTTGCAAATCGTTTAGCGGAAAATTTATCTGCTTACGACCCAAATAATTCATACAAGAGTCTCGATACGTATCACAATAAAATCGATAGAGTTAAGGCTGCATTGCGCATCCCGAAATCGGATTGTGTTTTTTCCATCAATGGTACTATTCTGCCAAGTAAAGCATTTGATTTGGCCTTTAAAAAGAAGGTTCCGGTAATAATGAATTGGGTTGGAACAGACGTTATAAATGCGCTTAGAGCATACAAGTTGGGCAATTATAGAAAAGAATATATTACAGACGCCATCCATTTTTGTGAAGTAAATTGGATTCAAGAAGAATTACAAGAACTTGGGATCAAGGCTGAAATTGTAAATTTTGCAGCTTTTGAAAAGTCATTTGATTTGAAAGAGGCTACTTCCGAAAAGTTTACGGTTTTATCATACATACCTGAGGTACGAGCAGATTTCTACGGAATTGATTCCTTTATAGGCTTAGCGAACAAGTTTCCAGAGATTGACTTTGTTATTGTCGGTTCAGAAGCCCAAGATTATGAGCCTCTTCCTTCGAATTTAAAAGCTCTTGGTTGGGTTGATAACATGGCTGAGATCTATGATAAGTCGCATGTAACTGTTCGTTTTCCTGAACATGATGGATTGTCCAATTTTATTTTAGAATCTCTCGCAAGAGGTAAAAAGGTTTTGTACAAATACCCTTTCAATTATTGTGAGTATTGTCCGGATGAAGCTGAATTGGAAAAGTCTATTCAGGCATTATATGGAGAGTACAAAGAAGGGAAGTCGCTTGTAAATAAAGACGGAGCCTCGTTTATAGAATCCAATTTTAATTCGGATCTAATTTTAGGAGGACTGGTTGAAATATTTAAACAATTGAAAAATCGAAAATAAAACTGAAATATTGATCATTGCCTTTGCTTTCCCGCCGAACAAGCGAGTAGGAGCATTGCGTGCGAATTATTGGTACAAAGAGTTGTCAAATGAGTTCAACTGCAACACAACTGTTATTACGGCTGAAAGAACTGCGTCGGGAGACAATGTGCATGTCGTTCCGAAAATAGGATCGTCTTTTATCAATCGTTTCATTAAGGATGATGGCGTTGTTTGGAAGAAGAATATCCAGTTGTATTTGTACAAGAATGATATTCCTCAACCCGATCTAGTTATTATCACTGGAGGACCATTTATGCATTTTTCATTGGCGAAGTGGTTTAAGAATATTTACAAATCAAAAGTCATTCTCGATTACAGAGATCCTTTTGCCATTAACCCAGGCTTCGAGAATTCAAAGTTGAAAGTGAAGATCAAGCTATTTTTTGAAAATCGATTTAACAAGAGCGCGGATGCCTTAGTAACCGTAAATTATTTTTGTGGAAAGCTCGTTTGTCGTTTTGATGAAAAGCCAAATGCAATCGTTCAAAATGGATACGACGAAACGGTAGAGCCAGAGTTAAAGAAGGTTGAATTGGAAAATCCGACGTTCTCATATACGGGTAAATTTTACTTCGCTCCAGAGCCAATTGTTGAAGCAATGACAGAGATGAAGTTACATTTTCATTGCGCTGGTCCTGATGAAGTGGCACCTAATGAATTTAATCATCCAAACGGTTTTATTGAGTACGCTCAAGCTGTTCAGCTAATTGCTAATCATGACGTTGCAATAATCCAGACGTACGGGAAGGATTTTCAATCAACAACCAAAATTTTTGATTATATCCGTTGTAAACGAGCGATTTTGATTGTCTCAAACAATTACATCGAACGTGGAAGTATTCACGAAGAACTGAAAGGTTATCCAAACGTATTTTGGGCTAAGAATACAAAAGAGTCGATAATTGAATCAATTGCACAAATTCAAACGTCGACTTATACAGAGCCTGATCAGGATTTCCATTTGAAGTATTCAAGAAAGTTCCAGATGAAAAAATTGGTAACGCTAATTCAAAAGATTCTGTAATGAAGTCTATAGTGAAAATCATAAAGTATGGAGCATTATTCTATTGCCTAGTTAGCATTTTGAATGCGCTGGTTTTACCCCCCACCTATGAATTGACCATTGACAATTACCTTTTTGTTTTTGGCTTGGCAAACCTTGCATTAGTCGCCTTCAAAAAAAGAGAATATTCAATTTTGGTGATTGCATTCTGCTTGTTTTTCGGGTGGACTTTGGTCGTTGATTTTGCGAAACACGGAATGGATTTTAAAAGCAATATTCCGTATTTATTGTATTCCCTAAAATGGCCCGTCATCATTGTTACGCTGCTTGAAGCCTCCAAATCAGGTGAATGGTCGGAGAATTATCCAAAAGTAATCGATGGTTTGTTTTTGACGTTGTTAGGAGTCAACTTATTTATGCTTTTGAATATTGGTAGTACAGGCGAATCGATGCAGTTACTGTATGCGCCAAAAGCATATACCAATTTCATTTATTACAATGAGTTTGGAACTTTCCGCTTGGCAGGAACACAAATGAACGCAAATGACAATGCTATATTATTCTGTTGTTTCTATATCTATTATTTGAGCTTTAGGCCTAAGGCTTGGCACTATCTTTTGTTAGCTTTCGGAATCATAATCTTGACGCAATCGCGAACGATCTTCCTGGTTACGCTTGCAGTATCGGGTATTACGGCAATGAAACATTTAAAGGTGTTCAAGAGTAAAAAACAGCTCATTCTCTTTCTATTTGGTGGATTTCTGGTCGGAATTACGATCATCTTCTCGTTTTCAAACTTGAGAAGCATGTTTACTGGAAAGGCGCTGGCATCATCGTCATTTATGCAACGGGTTTCAAATTTATCAAATGCTTTGGAATCCGATGGGCTCACCTTGATTATTGGAAATGGAGTCATTAAAAATCCACTTTTGGAATTGGGTGCATATATCGATTCAGAGTTCATTGCTGTTCTAATGCAGTATGGATTGGGGGGCATTCTACTTTGGATGGTTGTGTTGGTAGCGATCAATATTCACTTTAAATTCAAAAGTGCTGAAGGGAGATATTGGTTCTTAATTACCGTCTTGATATTGGGGGCTTCGGTTACCAATTACGTCTTTCTACATGGAAGTATTGGAATAGTTCTTAGTCTGTTTTTGGCTCTTTCCTTCGTAGGTTCAAAAGAAATTGAATCAAAGCCCCAAGGAAAAGTCCAATAAGCGTGTACTTGAAAATAGTAAGTAGGCTCTTACTGGAAGTGCACTTGGAACTCACGTAGCTCACATCATATCCCTCACTTAATTCGTTGAACTGTTCTTTTAGTTCCGGAACAGGAATGCACCTGTCTGAATAAATCTTGATGTCATGGCGCTTAATGTTTGACTCTTTTAAGGTGTCAGCATATGACGAGATAGCATTTCTAAAAAAGATGCCATCCTTCTTAATCAAGGTGTCAGCGCTTAAATGATCAGGAAGTTCAGTTCCCATTTCATATTCATAAACCAACCAATTCGTAGCCTCTGGTGACTCGGTCAAATAAAGAATGGCCCCGGCAATGAAACCGAAAATTAATCCAGCAAGGACAAACGCTCGCGATTTTAAATGAATACTCTTCATAGGAGCTGAAATATATTAAATTTGTTTCTATAAATGACATCCGCCAAACGAATATTGTTTCTTGCTGATATTAATTCAGTTCACACCGAAAGATGGGTGAAGAACTTAATCAATAGAGGTTATGAAATCGGGCTGTTCTCTTTAAGTGAAAAGAGGTCAACTTGGATTGACGATTTGGCCTGTGAATTTCATTGCATCGGGGTGAATCAAGATAAGATGCGTTCAAAGAAAAAAATCTCAAAACTTAGCTATTTCAGTAGTATCAAGGAACTTAAAAGTTTCACAGCAGAATTTCAGCCTAATATCGTTCATGCGCATTATGCTTCATCCTATGGGATGTTGGCTATGCGATTAAAATTTAAGAAATCGGTTTTATCCCTTTGGGGAAGTGACGTATACGAGTTTCCGAAACGAAGCTTTCTCCATAAAAAGTTGTTTCAACGCATTTTGAATAGCGTTCCAGTTGTTTGTTCGACTTCTAAGGACATGGCTAGAGAAGCTTCGATCTATGTTCAAAAGGACTTTCAAATTACACCTTTCGGAATTGACACTGATAAGTTCAAGCCAGTTGAAACTGAAAACTCAGTATTTACAATTGGTACCGTTAAGTCATTGGAGAAAGTATACGGTATTGATCGTCTAATCCGCTTGTTTGATAAATTTCAAAGTCAATATAATGGAGAAACCCAATTGAATATTTATGGTTCAGGATCAGAACTTGAGTCATTGGAATCTCTTGTTGAAGAGTTAAAACTTGCGTCGAAGGTTCATTTTATGGGATTTGTTGAAGATCAAGACTTAGTTGAAGCCTTCAATTCATTGGATATTTTCGTTTCGTTATCGAGGCAAGAAAGCTTTGGTGTGGCTGTATTAGAGGCTCAATCGTGCGGAATTCCCGTAATTGTTTCAAACGTTGGTGGATTACCTGAGGTTGTTAGTGAGGACACGGGATTCATTATTGATGGCTCATCAATTGAAGAAGGGTTAAAAGCCTTAAATGAACTCTTAAGTAAAGAGTTAAGAGAATTGATGGGAGCCAAAGCACGTGCGTTTGTGATTCGCGAATATTCAGAATCTGTATGCGTGGATATACTATTAAAAGTCTACGAATAGGTATAAACCTGAGATTGAGTCTAAAATTTTGTCAGATCTCAGGTTATAAGAAATTTTCTTGATTAACTTTGGTTGATTCATCAATTTGAAATGACTGAGAAATTAAGTTATAATTCTATTTATACAGGCCTGTTTTGCCTTTTCGCTTTTTCGTTCGCTTGGAATCTTCAAATTAGTACCGTTTTAATTATTCTTTTATTTGGTGTTTGGCTTATGGACAAGAACACGTCCATTAAATCAAAATTGAATGCACCCTTTAAAGACAAGCGCGTATTGATTTTAATCTCTAGTTATGTTCTTGCTCTTATTGGATTACTGAACACCGATAATCTAGATCATGGTGTTTTTATTCTTGGTGTGAGTGCATCGTTATTTTTGTTACCGCTCATCTTTTATTCTCTTGAAAACAGAACGTTTGACAGAAAACGAATTCATTTTGTTCTGGTATCATTTGTTGCTGGAATGCTCACCTCTTCGCTTTATTGTCTTTTGATATCCTATTTAAAATACTCGAAAGGAGACGTCGGGATGGAAGTGTTCGAGTACGTGGAGTTAATGAACGTCGTACTATCACCAGGATCATACGGTAACTATTTAACCTTTTCGATACTTCTGGTTTTACTTTATTTAGTCGGTGAATACAAGTTCGCCAGAAAACCCAAGCTTATCCCTTGGCTATTGGCCTTTGCTCTTTTAGTATTCTTTCTGGTAATTATGTACTTACTACAATCAAAAGCTGCGTTATTGGCTGCTATAATGATCATCGGGTTAACTATAGCGCATAAAGTCACTTTACTGTTTTCATGGAAGGTTACGCTTGCCGGAGCACTAGTTATCGGCGTATTGTTCTTTTTCTCAGGTTTGCATACAAGCATTCTAGGAGAACGGTTTGAGGCAATGAGTCAAAACCTCGAAAATTTAGATAAGAAATCTGAGACGTCATCTGCATTAAGATTTGCAGCCTTGGAAGGTTCATATTCTCTAGCGGTAAATAATCCGTTGATTGGTGTTGGTACCGGAGCCGTAAAGGGTAGGCTTACGAAGTACTACGCTAAACATGGTTACTATGGTGCTCACTTCCACAAAACGGATACACACAATCAATTTTTACGGTCTTTTGCCAAGAATGGTTTTTTAGGGCTTATTCTGGTTATCATAACTTTTCTGTTGCCTTTAATTCTCGCTATAAAGATGAAGTCATTTTTACTCTTTGCGTTTGGGATGCTCGAAATTGTAATGGGAATGACAGGAGATATTTTAGATAGTCAGCCTGGGGTTGTATTCTATGCATTTACGATTTGCTTTTTGATTTTCATTGTTGGTAAATCTTCTAGCGAACGAACAAAAACTATTCCAGTGTAAGCTATGAAACTATTAATACTTACTCAATATTATCCACCAGAGATTGGAGCGCCTCAAAACCGCTTACATGAACTAGCTGTGCGATTGAAAGCAAGTGGTATCGATGTGGAAGTGTTAACTGCAATGCCCAACTACCCGAAAATGGAAATCATGGAAGGGTATCGGAAAGGTGCAGTTCGTGAAGAAATCATTGATGGAATTAATGTGAGACGGGCTAAGATCTACGTTTCGAATTCAAAAAAAATCATCCCACGATTATTGAATTACTTCAGTTTTGTATGGACTTCCTATTGGAAAGGCCGAAGCTATAAGGATGTGGATTACTTAATGGTTGAATCGCCACCGTTGTTTTTAGGGTACTCAGCAATGGCTTTATCTAAGAAGCTCAAAGCGAAAATGATTTTCAATGTGTCAGATTTATGGCCAGAAAGCGCTGAGAAAATGGGAATTGTTACGAATTCATCGTTGCTCAAAATGGCGTATAAGTTGGAGAAGAAGTGTTACAATCGAGCACACCTCGTAACGGGCCAAACAATGGGGATTGTGGACAATATTCGATCTCGATTTCCTGAAACGAATTTACATTGGTTACCAAACGGAGTTGATGTGTCTTTCTACGATCCTTCAAACGTTGAGACTTCTGGATTTAGAGAGGCAATTGGAGCAAAGGAATCAGATACTATTTTCTTTTACGGCGGAATTATTGGCCATGCTCAAGGTTTACAATCCGTACTTCAAGCAGCTAAGTTAATGCAAGATAATCCAAACATAAAAATTGTTTTGCAGGGTGCTGGACCAGTGAAGCCGGAATTACTCGCGTTGAAAGAAGAGCTTGGCTTGACGAATATTATCTTTCGAGAACCTGTTGCTAAAAACGAAATGCCGGGTATATTGAAAGAGGTTGATGTTGCTTTGGTTCCACTTCGTAAGCTGGATATATTTACAGGAGCAATTCCATCAAAGATATTTGAAGCGCAAGCAATGGAAATACCATTATTGTTAGGTGTTGAAGGAGAGGCGAAAATTCATTTTATAGATCAAGCGCAAGCGGGTTTGTTTTATGAGCCAGAGAATAGTGAAGCAATGGCCAAGGGAATGTTGGAAATGGCATCCAATACTGATGAATTAAAAAAGATGGGGTTGAACGGTAGAGCATATGTAAAAGAGAATTTTAATAGAAATACAATTGCTGAATCATTTAGAAAGGTTTTGTAATAGAGATTAATAGCTTTCATGAAACGAAAAATAATTACAATTATAGGAGCTAGACCGCAGTTTGTTAAGGCTGCAGTTATTAGCAGAGTGTTTCTTCAGCTAGATGATGTTGAGGAAATTATGGTGCATACAGGTCAACACTACGATCATAATATGTCCGAAATATTTTTTGAGGAAATGGAAATTCCAAAACCTAAATACAACTTGAGTATTAACGGTTTGGATCATGGCGCTATGACCGGCCAAATGCTTGAGAAAAT
>JABSPC010000348.1 GCA_013215515.1 Crocinitomicaceae bacterium | reverse complement strand
TTTAATCAATTTTTGGATATCCTTCAAATATGCCTTCTCGTCAATATCACAGAATGAAACGGCTACACCACTTGATGATGCTCTACCTGTACGACCAATACGGTGTACATACGTCTCCGCAACATTAGGAAGGTCATAATTGATTACCATTTCCAATTGAGAAACATCAATCCCTCTTGCCGCAATATCAGTTGCAATCAGAACGCTCAAGTTTCCTTTTTTGAAATTCCCTAAAGCCTTTTGGCGTTGATTCTGAGATTTATTCCCATGAATAGCAGCCGCATTAATTCCGGACTTCTCTAACTTTCGTACGATCTTGTCTGCTCCATGCTTCGTTCTAGAAAACACGAGTGTCGATTCTGGATCTTGTTCATGAATTATATGCGCTAACAAACTTGGCTTGTCTTTCTTTGCAACGAAATAAATCGCTTGCTCAACTTTTTCAGCGGTTGCTTGTTCTGGTTGGATCGTTACTTTTTCATACGTACCTAATATCTTTCTTGAAAGCTCTACAATACTTGCTGGCATTGTTGCTGAGAAAAATAATGATTGACGCTCACTCGGTAATTTTGCTATCAATTTCTTAATATCATGAATGAACCCCATGTCAAGCATTTGATCCGCTTCGTCCAAAACAAAATATTCAATATCCTTTAATGTGATGAACCCTTGTTGTATCAAATCCAACAATCTACCTGGCGTAGCAACTAGAATATCGACTCCACCTCTTAGGGCATTCGTTTGACTCCCTTGCTTTACACCTCCAAAAATCACTGTATTTCGCAACCTAGTGTTACTACTGTATTCCGTAAAATTTTCACCTATTTGTATCGCTAATTCACGCGTAGGCGTTACAACCAATGCTTTTATCTTTCTACGTCCTTTTTCTTCCGACGCAATATTTTTTTGAATCAACTGGATAATTGGAATCGCAAATGCTGCGGTTTTTCCGGTACCGGTTTGAGCACACCCCAATAGATCTTTTCCTTGTAAAAGAATCGGAATAGCTTGTTCTTGAATTGGTGTTGGTTGAGTATAACCCTTTTGCTCTAGAGCCTCGAAAATGGGCTTTATTAACCCTAAATCTTTAAATGTCATTTATATTGTATGTGCGCAAAGGTAGCGGTAATGTTGAAACAATTGCGTAATAATCAAAATTTAAGGCGATGTTATAGAATTGGCGCGACATCATATTTTGAATGGATCCATCTAATTCCTTTTTCAAAATCGTTCACTACATTAAGACTTCCATCTGAATTATTGAACTTCAAATAAAATCCAATGATTAATCTTTGAGCCAAATTTTTAACGACAACGGTTGTACCAATAATAGGAGATTTATCGATCTGATTTGCCGTTTTCTCTTTAGCTTCTTGAGTTACGGAAACAAATTCATCACCAGTTGAAATCAATGGCCGGTTAACTTTTGTCAAAGAGTCGTAAGCTTTTTTCATATCATCTTGAACGGCAACAGTAATTTCAGTATTCGCATGCACATGAAGATGTAGGATTCCATCCGTTCTCAAATGAACCGTAAATAACTCATGAGTAGTAGTTTTAAATATGGGACTATCTTTAATCGAAGAGGGCATACATTAGCGGTTAGTCTTTATAATACTAATCAATAAAACTCACATTAACAATGTAATTATGCCCTACTTCAGATAACTACCGAATGGATACCTTTCGAGTCCAAATTGTAATAAATACACTTCCAATTAACCCAGGAACGATCC
>JABSPC010000347.1 GCA_013215515.1 Crocinitomicaceae bacterium | reverse complement strand
CGATGAAAAGATAGATGAGCCAATAATCGAATCAAGTAGCTCGACTACTATTGATATTGACTACATGAATTTGTCGGTTCTCCCTCAAGATGACTTTTTTGAATTCGCCAATGGGACTTGGGTGAAAAACAATCCTGTTCCAGATTCAGAATCGAGATGGGGAAGTTTCAATGAGTTAAATCAGGCCAATGTGGTCAAGTTAACTCGAATTCTTGAAGCTGCTTCGGATCCGAAATCACTGCACAGTAAGGGTAATCAAGTTTTGGGAGATTATTATTTTTCTTTCAATGATATGGATACCAGAAATACGCTGGGACTCAAACCGATTCAGGATCAAATTGATGCTATTAATAAAATCAATTCAAAAGGGCAGATCGTTTCGATCGTTGCTCAACAGCACAAAAATGGAATTGAATCTTTGTTTCGTTTTGGAGTTGGACAAGACATGAAGAACGTCGATCAGAATATTGCTGCACTTGGACAAGGCGGTCTAGGATTGCCAAACAAAGAGTATTATTTCAATGATGATAAGGAAGAAATAAGAAGTGCCTATATGAATTTCATCACGTCAGTAATGACGATGCTTGGGAAACGTAACCCCGATAAAATTGCAGCCAAAGTGCTTGAATTCGAAACTTCTTTGGCGAATTTAATGATGTCTCCTGCACAAATGAGAATTCCAGAAAACAGATATCATATTACAGACCGTTCAGATGTAATAAAAAGATTTGGAAAGTTTGATTTTGAATCTTACCTCTCCGCTATTGGAATAAGTTCATTCGAAACAATGAATGTTTCTAATCCAAAACATATTAACTCAATCAATAGAATGATTGAAGAAGTGAGTCTTGAAGATTGGAAGAACTATTTGCTTTGGAAAACAATCAACCATTACGCTGGACATTTGGACCACAATTATATAGAATTAAATTTCAATTTCTACGGAAGTACTCTTCAAGGTAAAAAGCGAATGAAACCTTCTAATGAAAGAGCGATAGAAGAAATTACAGGAATGGAATTCGGTGAAATGCTAGGAAGAGCATTCGTTGAAGAGCATTATTCGGAGATAGCTCAGACGAGAGTAAATGAATTGGTAGATAACTTGTTAGTTGTTTTCCGAGTAAGAATTGAGAATCTTGAATGGATGTCTCCAGAGACAAAAAAGCAGGCTTTGAATAAACTGAATTCAATTGGCCGTAAGCTTGGATTTCCTGATAAATGGACAAATTTCGATGATTTAAAAATTCAGAATAAAGCGTATTGCGATAATTTCACAGCCGCAAATCGTTTAAGTTTTGAAAGAAATATCGCGAAATTGGGAAACCCAGTTGATAAAGATGAATGGGGAATGCCGGCACACATGGTAAACGCCTATTATCATCCATTGCTTAATGAAATTGCTTTTCCTGCTGGAATTATGCAGCCTCCCTTTTTCGATGCTTCATACGAAGACGCTGTGAACTATGGTAGAATCGGAATGGTAATCGGTCACGAATTCACACATGGTTTCGATGATATGGGATCCAAGTTTGCTGCTGACGGTTCGTTCACAAACTGGTGGACAGAAACGGATAGAACTTTATTCGATGAAAGAACAGCGAAATTAGGTAATACATTCGCAAACTTCTGCCCTATTGAAGGTCACTGTGTAAACCCGCAATTGACAATG
>JABSPC010000346.1 GCA_013215515.1 Crocinitomicaceae bacterium | reverse complement strand
TTCCAGGCGCAATCAAGAAAACGGTTGTGTCGTCAGGATTCAATAGAATGTTTTTATAATTTACCCTTGAAACCGAATTAGCAATTGATTCATCACTCGGAAGTTTCGCTTTCTTTTTTGAGAAATCCCATACGCGGTCCATTGAGGCATAACTGATATCAAAATACCCATTTGACATTGCAGATATTTTCTTTGACCGTCGGATTAATTCATACAATTCATACGAAACCTTTGTAGGCTTAATTCCCGCGTTGTTGTTAATCGCCGAAGTTTCAGAATTTGGATCCCAACTACTGATCAACGATTCAATCCGAACAACTTCATTCACCGCTGAACGAACTGCAATCCCTGCAAGAGAATCGGTATCAGTAATAGCGGTGAATGAAAGCTCGAACCCATAAGAACTGTGTCCAGTGAACGATTGACTTGTCCTATGGTACCAAACGAAAGGGTTAATATGAACAGTGTTATTAATCTCATTTAATCAATTCCTTGATTGAAGCTATATATGCTGCAACATCATCTTTAGGATGCTGTAATGTTCCTAATTTTTCACCTTTCCCATTGAAAAAGATGACCATTGGGAATTTTCCTTCGGGATTGTATTTATCAGCCAAAGCTTCATTATGAGCTGTTTGTTCTTTGCTCAATTTATTTGCTTTTTGCATTGGGAAATCTACCTTCAACATTACAAGCTTTGAATCAGCAAATTCAGTGAATTCTGTACTTCGGAAAAGTGTTTTATCCAGTCGTTTACAAGCTGCGCACCAGTCAGAGCCTTGAAAGCTCATCATTATTATTTTGTCATCAGTTGTAGCAGATGTTTTAGCTGATTCAAAATCAGTGACCCACTTCGATTCCGATGGAGTCTTAGTTGTAATTGATAAAAGGACAGCTAATGACAAGATTAATCCTGCAGTGATTCTAAATTGTTTCATTTTTCTAAATTTTAATAAGATAAAGGGTTTGTTATTATTCCGTGACAGAGATTGCATTGACCACTGTAAATTTTCCCGCTCATTTGTAGTTCTATTCCTTGGTCGTCTACTATGGAAACGTTAAGTCCATTGGTGAAATCGACCGTTTCAGTTGTATAAAAATTACCAACTGCATCCACTTCAATAGACGCAACAGGGGCTTGCCCGAAATTTTGATAAAGATTAATCGTTCCCATATTATTATTATTACCTATAACCGTTCCGGCCGCACTGAACCAGCCTTCTCCGCGTCCTTCAGAGTAATGACAATTCATGCAATTCTCTCCATTGAACATGTGGTCATCATCGATACTTTCGTCATCTCCATGTGTACTTATCTGAGTCTTATTTTCTGGCTTAATCCATTTGTCACAACGAACTAGAGTTAGTCCAATAACTGTGCAAATAAATAGCATGAGGATTCTAGAAAATAGATATGAAGAATTAATATTAGTCATAAGGAGAAATGGAGATTAAAAAGAGTTTGGCAGGGGGTATTAGTTTAACAACGTTCGTAATGTTAAAATTATTTTATCAGTATAAGGTTTAAAGATAAAACTAGAATCTAATTAAATTCTAAGCTTAATTTAAAACAAGTTATTTTTGCAGCGACAAGAATTACTATTAAGATCATTTAATTTTATCTTTATCGTAAATGAGACAGAAATTATATTCTATTATTTTTGGGACAACTTCCAAAGCAGGAAAAGCCTTTGATGTAATTTTACTTGTTTTCATTCTCGCTTCAGTGCTTATTGTGATGTTCGAAAGTGTTCCTGAATGGAGTAGGGAATACGAAGATCAATTGTTCTATTTGGATTGGGGGTTTACGATAGCCTTCACGATTGAATACTTCATTAGAATCTGGATTTCAGAAAAACCACTTAAGTA
>JABSPC010000345.1 GCA_013215515.1 Crocinitomicaceae bacterium | reverse complement strand
GCTTAATTACATTCATAATCTCATTGTCAGCGAACACAGCCGAAACTGGATATGCCCCACCTGAAATAGCTTTACCCAGAATTAAAATATCAGGTTTAACATTTTCGTGATCAACAGCTAACAATTGTCCTGTTCTTGCAACTCCAGTCTGAACTTCATCTGCAATGAAAAGTGTTCCGTTTTCAGCACACAATTCTTTCGCTTTTGCCAAATAACCTTCGTCTGGAACATAAACCCCAGCTTCACCTTGAATAGGTTCAACTAAGAATCCTACAACGTTATCGTTTTCTTTAAGTGCTTTCGCCAATGCTTCCGTATCGTTATAAGGAATCATAATAAACCCAGGTGTAAATGGTCCAAAGTTCTTTTGTGCAACTGCGTCATTTGAAAAAGAAACGATGGTTGTCGTTCTTCCATGAAAATTGTTCTCACAAACGATAATTTGCGCTGAATTTTCAGGAATCCCTTTTACTTCATACGCCCACTTTCTACACAATTTAATAGCCGTTTCAACAGCTTCAGCCCCTGTATTCATTGGAAGTACTTTATCGAAACCAAAGTACTCAGTTACAAATTTCTCGTATGGTCCAAGAGCGTCGTTGTAAAATGCTCTAGATGTAAGTGTTAATATTTTCGCTTGTTCATTCATCGCCCCAATAATTTTTGGGTGACAGTGGCCTTGGTTCACAGCTGAATAAGCCGATAAGAAATCATAATATCGTTTACCATCTACGTCCCAAACGTGAACTCCTTCTCCACGCTCCAACACAACCGCTAGAGGATGATAATTGTGCGCACCGTGCTTCTCTTCTAAATTGATCAGCTCTTGTGATGTCATTTTTTCCATTGTATCGTTCATAATATATTGTTTAATTGTATTTACATCACTTAATGCAGTCTGCGTTAACGCTTGACTTTCAAAAGCAACGCTTTTTCTTCTCATTCAATGGAGAGAAATCATCCGAGTAACAAAAATAAGGGATTATGGCGAAATTGTCAACCCCAAATTTGATATAGGATTAAACCCGTATTGACGCTAACACCTTTTTAAACAACTCGCTGCAATCATCCTCTTCCATATCCGAGAAATTAATTTGGTAAAAATAACCATCCGCGTAGATTGCATCAGTCCAGCTACGAACCTTTGATGGCCCACTATCATCAAATCCTAAATTAAATTCACTTTGAAAAAAGAAGGCTTTATGTCCATCAACCTTAATGTCTTTTGGACCATCAAGGAATTTAAAGCCGTGGAACATATTCTGCATTTGCTTAGAGCTTTCAAGCATGTCACTTTTAAAATTTGCGTAATCCTTTGTTGTATTTTTTGCCATATTGACCTGAATCGTTGGCATTAAACCAGCATGACTTTTAGGATCATACTTTGTATATGCACAAAGAATAATCATCCCTTCATGGGTTTCCAGTATCTCTTTTCTTCTCGCTTCATTCATGTCCAATCGTTCGATATTATCCTTTAACTTTTGGTTTGGATTGGCTACCCATCCTTTAGGTTTGTCAATATGGAAATCAGTTATTGCTTTTTCTTCAACATCGCCCATGATTGTAAAGCGATAAGGGCAACTGCTAATAATAGAATTTTCTTCATAGATTTTAAATGTTTTTTTTTTCGGGGATCTAAGATCAATTAGCATTTATGTAAATAAAAAAAGGGGTGGTAAAGTCTAAATCAGATTCATACTTTCTTAATCCAAATTTGTTCGTTGTCTTATTCTATACCTGTAATAAATTCAAAAAACAAAAGAGCTTACAGCCTCGTTATAGTTCCTGAGCAAACATATTTAGCGTTAGCTTCTTCATTAGATCGTCCCCAATTTAAAATTGTAAGAAAAGAAATAAAAAAGTTTTCATCTGGGACTTGAGTAATTGTAAAACAGGCATACACGTTAAATTGCGTGATCCTCTAATTATTCGTCAAAATTAATAATAATAATAATAATACCTTTAGCATAAATAAATTTCAATAAATCTATTATCACACATGAATAATTTTTCAAAAACCACATTCATATTTATTTGCCTTTTGCTCTCTCAATACTCAACTGGACAAGATGTTGCAATTGAAGGAGTTAAATTTTCGAGTTTCGAAGGTATCTCCGACATTGACGATGTTGGATACTATGCCGTTTATGAGCAAGAAAAACAAAATGGTAAACTAAGACATTACAACATTCACTTTTTAAACTTTGACTACTCGACTAAAAAGAAAACTTTAGTTGAGCTTGGAAAAAGGGCTTCTGTTGCTAGTTCTATCAATAATAAATCACATTTAGCAATTGCTTTTGCAGAACCTAAATTCAAGCGTGTAAGTATCAAAACATTTGATCTTGATGGATCATTAACCGCGGAACTCTCATTATCAGAAAATGGTGTACCAAGTGCGACACTCTATGAAGCTGAAGATGGTTTTGTAATTGCCCATATAATTAGAAAGAGTATAAATACTCTCAAAGTAGAGATTGAAATAATCAAAGTAAATAATGACCTTGAAATAATTTGGAAAAAGAAATTTGAACGTGAAAACGTTAGAGATGTAGCGGATGTTGTAACTGACAAGAATGGAAATGTATTAGTAAGTTATACCAGTGGAAAAGGAATGAAAAAAGCGAATTACAGCCAAAACTTAATCCGATACAACAATGATGGTGGTGTTGACTTTGATCAAACTTTTGCAAACAATTATTATTATATCCCAAATAAAATATTGATCGACGAAGATAAAACGTTGGTATTTGGTTCTTTTCCGAAAGAAGGTGGCTCGAAACCAGTTGGGGTTTTTGCCATTGTTTTTGATAAGGATGGAAAGGTTGAGTTTAAAAACGAAATTCTATACCAATCTAAAATCAGCCCTTTAATTAAAGACTTAATTGGTGAGGAAGATTTAAAAATGAAAGATGATCCTCAATTCATTGTGAACAATGTAATTAAGGACAAAGAGGGATACAAAGTGATAACAGAAACTATAAGGTTAACTCCATCTCTTGGTGGCAGCGTAAACGTTTCTACTGGAGGATCAAGTGGGTCAGTTCAAATGAATACTGCGCTACACATGGGGAATTTTTTAATTCTCAATTTGGCATTTGACTTGGATTTAAAAGGAATTCAAATAATAAAAAAGAAGTCGAATAAAGTTATAGTTCAAGGAATCGTATTTAATGTAAATCAGGTTTTAAAATTACTAGAAGCTCAAAATGCTAGTAATTACCAATTCATGAAACAAGGTGGAGCTGAAGAATTGTTTATGATATATACTATTCGTAAAAAATTCTTGGCTGGTGTCAAAATTGGAGTTGCTGATTTGAATTCTACGGAAAAAGTAATTGAATCTATGGAATTTGAATCTGAATTAGAAAAATTGACATTCTCATACTTTGACGTACTAGACAATGAGGAAGGAAAAGTATCCGTTTACATTTTTAAGAAACGTAAAATTACATTTTACGATCTGAAATTATAGAGAATTTTAGATCTACAAAAAAAAGGATGGTTCTTCAAGAACCATCCTTTTTTTGTCTATTTAATTAATACTTTCTAAAACAGTTTAGGTTGATCCTCGTCGTCATCTTCCTTTTTGGAAATATCCCACTCCATTGTCGTCGATGCTTCATCACCTTCTCCTGCCGATTCTTCACTTGATCCTTCATCTTCATCAACCGATTCTATTTCAGGTTCTGGTGCTTCAGGTTTTTCTGGTTCAGGCCAAGGTTCATCACCTCCTTCAGGAATTTCCAGAACAATCTCTTTGACTTTTAATTTTGTCATTTGATTTCCTTGAGACTTCATTCCTTTAATATCAATGAATTCATCAAGATTCACAATTGTATCAGGTAAGTTCTTCGTTGCTTTAAGAAGCTTGTTGTAAACAATTTTAGCCACGGGTTTAAACGCTGTCGAAACAACATCAAGATAAGACCCTTCCGTTTCAGAAATGAACAATACTTTTTTATCACTGGTGATCTCACACAAGAACCGTTTGCAATAGTGCATATCCTTGTCCGCATCAAAATAGACAACTGATAAAGGTCTGTCTGGATGCCATTTTTCAATGTGAATCATATCATCATCAAAGTGTGTAGCCAAATCTAAAGGTGATAATCGATATTCTCCTCCCTTATAAATCGTAAGGATTTTATCACTTCCCTTAAAGTTCCCTAAGAATTTACCGCGTTTATCGTCGTTCAAACGACCAACAACGTCGTCATACCAGACTTTTCGTGCAGCAAGAGTTGAACCTCCAACTTCCTTTTGGATGATCTTAGAAACGATTTCTTTTGTAACACGATTTCCTGAAGCCCCCCTTCCTTTTATAAGAAGTTCGCCCATATCAACATCAAACTTCAAGCGTTTTAAATGTGGACGCGCTCTTAGAACAACCGTTACTACTTCTCGCTCTCCATTTGGATGAACATTAAAGTATAGCATCTTAGATCCTTTGGTTCCTTTAGTTAAGTTGTATTCAGTATCTCTGGTAATAGATTTAACAGTGAACCGCTTCATCATCGTTGGACCTCCTTTACCATCTTGGTACATCATATGATAAATCGTTCGAATATCTCCACGCTTCCAAACATTAGCGTAAATGATTCCTTTTCCAACAAATTTCTTGTCGGACACTTTGGTAATCATCATTTTTCCAGAGGCGAAGAAAATTATAATATCATCGATATCAGAACAATCAGAAATGTACTCTGCTTTCTTCAATCCATGTCCAACAAAACCTTCTTCGTAATCAACATATAATTTTTTATTGGCAATAATAACCTTCGTAGCGTTGATTGAATCAAATGTTTTAAGCTCTGTCTTACGCTCTTTACCTTCTCCGAATTTCTTCTTTAACTCTTTGTAATAATTAATAGAGTATTCGATAAGGTTAGAAAGGTTTTCTTTAACGATTTCCATCTCCGCTTCAATCTTCGCAATAGTATCATCTGCCTTATCAGCATCAAATCGCGTTATCCGAATCATTGGAATTTGAGTCAGACGGTGTAAGTCTTCATCTAAAATCTCGCGAATCAATTGTTTTTCGAATGGCTTAAATGCTTTGTGCAAATACCCATAAAGCGTTTCTTTATCGCCATAATTCTTAAAGTCGATGTACATTTCCTTGTTAATGAAAATCTTCTCCAAAGTTGAGAAATGCCATTGACGTTCTAATTCGTCTAGACGAATTTCGAGTTCTTTTTTAAGTAAGCGAACTGTATTATCGGTGTTCACTTTCAGGATTTCCGTCACTCCCATAAATCGAGGCTTCTTGCCATCAATTACAGATGTATTTGGTGAAATCGACACTTCACAATCCGTGAATGCAAATAGCGCATCCATAGTTTTGTCAGGTGAAACTCCTGGTGCAAGGTGAATCATAACCTCAGCTTTGGCAGCCGTATTATCTTCAATCTTCTTTATTTTAATTTTCCCTTTATCGTTCGCCTTTAGAATTGAATCAATAAGCGACGTTGTAGTTCCGTGTGGAATT
>JABSPC010000344.1 GCA_013215515.1 Crocinitomicaceae bacterium | reverse complement strand
ATTGGGATGTTTTGCAAATTCGGATTGTGTGAACTTAACCTTCCCGTCGCTGCAACCGTTTGCATATAACTTGTGTGAATTCTTCCATCCACTGCATCCGTTAATGTTGGCAACGGATCGACATATGTATTCTTCAATTTTCGCAATTGTCTATAATCCAAAATCATTGAAATGATAGCGTGATCATGCTTCAATTTTTGAAGTACATCTTCACCCGTTGCGTATTGACCTGTTTTCGTTTTCTTCGCCTTTTTTGAAATTTCCATGTGCTCAAACAAAACTTGTCCAAGTTGCTTTGGCGAATCAATGTTAAAATCCATTCCTGCTTCAGCCTTGATATTCTTGTCAAGTTCAATAAGCGAAACTTCTAAATCTTTAGAATAGTTAAGAAGGCTTTCTGAATCTATCGCAATTCCTTCTTGTTCCATGCCTTTTAGAACATCAACAAGCGGCATTTCCATATTGTAGAACAAATCTTTCAAGTGTTCCTTTTGAATTTCAGGTTCAAATATTTCCTTAAGTTGAAAAGTGATATCTGCATCTTCACAAGCGTAACCATACACTTCTTCAGCAGGCAAATCTGCCATTGTTTTTTGATTCTTTCCCTTCTTTCCAATCAGTTCCTCAATCGAAACAGGCTTGTAACTCAAATACAATTCGGCAAGGAAATCCATGCTTTGCTTGGAGTCTGCATTAATCAAATAATGTGCGATCATCGTGTCGAACATAGGCGCCAATACTTTGACACCATATCTATTGATCACTTTAACATCGAACTTGATGTTGTGTGCCACCTTCTCGATTGTTTCTGATTCGAAAAAGGGTTTGAATTCCTGAACTATCTTTTGGGCGTCTTCAAAATCAGGTGGTGTCGCCACATAGAATGCTTCTCTCGCTTTAAATGAAAACGACATTCCGACAATATTTGCGTGAAGCGGTTCAATACTGTCCGTTTCAGTATCAAAACAAACTGACTTCTGCTTCAATAATAATTCTAGTAATTCCTTGCGCTCTTCGGGATTCGTAATTAAATGATAGCTCGCCTTTTCAGTAGCTATTGTTTTAAAATCAGACGTTTCCTTTGGCTCCTGCTCTTCAACCAAACTTTGTTGCGCTCCAAATAAATCCATTTGACCACCAACAGTGGCATTTGCTTTCGTGACAACAATTTCTTCGTCCAAAACGCGTCGTGCAAGATTTCTAAATTCCAAGGCAGTAAATACTTCTCGAATTTTATAATCATCAGCTGGACTCACTTTTAATTCTTCCGCGTCGAATTTAACATCAACATCCAATATTATTGTTGCCAAAGATTTCGACAATAATCCTTGCTCAGCAAAGTTTTCAATGTTCTCACGTTGTTTTCCTTTCAGCTTATCTGAGTTCTCAATGATCCCTTCAATAGATCCGTAATCTTTCAACAACTTTGATGCTGATTTTGGTCCAATTCCAGGGATTCCAGGGATATTATCAGCAGCATCACCTTGCAGTCCAAGAACATCAATTACTTGTTCTACACTTTCAATATCAAAACGCTCACAGATTTCTTTTGGTCCCCAAATTTCAGCAGGATTCCCTCCTCTTCCAGGTCGAAACATTTTAGATTTTTCAGTGACCAATTGACCGAAATCCTTATCCGGTGTCATCATGAACGTGTTGAATCCTTCTTTTTCAGCCATTTTGGCCAAGGTTCCAATCGTATCATCTGCTTCAAAACCCCCAACTTCAATAATCGGAATGTTGAAGGCCGCGATTATATCTTTAATCGGCTGAACCATGGAAATAATACCTTCCGGAGTTTCATCACGTTGTGCTTTGTATTCGGGAAACGCTTCTTTTCTTCCGGTTGAACCACCAGGTGGGTCAAAAACTACAGCAATATGTGTCGGTTTTTCATTCTTCAAAATATCAATCAATGAATTTGTGAAGCCGAACGCAGCTGAAGTATTTTGTCCTTGTGAGTTAATTCTCGGGTTTTTCGCGAATGCAAAATAGGCTCTGAATATGAGCGCATAAGCGTCAATTAGAAAAAGCTTTTTATCGAGTTCTGGAGTAATCATTTGTTATAATATTGTGTCAATTTTGAATTTGCTAGAATAGAATGTAATAATACTATTTTAATCACAAAATATTGAATTAGAACAACGTCAGTTTTCCATACTCCAAGCAATGTTATGAACGATATTCGTTCTTGCTTTCGTCAATTGATTTTTCAATCTTTGTTGACTTATGAAAAGCTTCGTTTGCGGATTCTTCATTTTACTAGGACAAATTGGATTTTGTCAGGCTACAATTGATTTCAAAATCGATATGTCAGATATGGTGGTAGTTCCTAAACATTACATCATTACGAAAGCTCCAAAACCGATCAAAATTGATGGCAAAGCAGAAAAGGCGTGGAAAGACGCTGCGTTCACTGATCCATTTATAGATATCGCAGATGGGCCAACGCCAAAGTTCAAAACACGAACGAAAATGATGTGGGATGAATCTTACCTCTACATTTACGCTGAATTGGAAGAACCGCATATCTGGGGAAACCTTGTGAAACGAGACACAATCATTTATTTAAATAACGACTTCGAAGTCTTTATTGACCCTTCTCCAAAAACAGAAGCCTACGCCGAAATTGAATTAAATGCTTTGAATACAGTGTGGGATCTATTACTCAATAAGCCTTATAGATCTGGAGGATACGCAAATTTTCATTGGAATTTGGATGACCTAAAAACCGCGGTTCGGGTAAACGGTACAATTAACGACGCGAGTGATGAAGACAACCGTTGGACTGTTGAGATGGCCATTCCAATGCGGCCAATTATCGAACTGAAAAATGATTTGAGACAAGTACCAAAGGAGGGGGATCAATGGAGAATGAACTTCTCTCGAGTAGAATGGGATTATGATTTGATTGACGGTGAATACGTTCGGAAAAAAATCGATGGCAAACTTCAACGTGAGTACAATTGGGTGTGGAGCAGCCAAACAAGTATAAATATGCATATGCCCGAAAATTGGGGGATCGTTCAATTTACCAATGAAACCAATTCAGAAGGCGTTGAATTTAATCCGGATCCCGATCTAATTTATACGCAGAACTTGTATGCTCTACTGAGAGAAATCAAATGGGGGCGCTTAAGGAGTGTTTGGTCTATGAGCCCGCTAGAAACCATTTCTGTAGAAACGACTTTTGATACTGATAAAAAAAATATTTCAGAAGTTCGAAAAACAGAAATGGGATTTGAGATCACACTTACGAGTCCACTTTCTGGCAAAAAATACGCTTTAAATCAAAATGGTAAATTAATTCTGTGCAAAGAAAAAGAAATAACCTCATTTACATTTTCAACCTGGTCGCATGGCAGTAAAACCATGGATAAAAAAGTTTGGACAAAGAAACTTGAAACGTATGACTCATTAGGAATTACGGATGTGCTGGTTGGTGGAAGCCCTGAATTTTTATCGGATCTGATTTCATTGGCAGAACCAAAAGGAATGCGAATTCACGCTTGGATGTGGACTTTGAACCGTCCGAATGATACTATTGCCAACAAGCATCCGGAATGGTATGCCGTTAATAGAAACAATGAAAACTCATTGGATTACAAGGCATACGTTGACTATTATCAATGGCTGAGCCCCTTTCATCCAGAAGCACGAGAGTACATTAAAAGCAACGTCCGAAAATTGCTGAAAGTGGATGGATTGGCTTCCATACATTTGGATTACGTCCGCTATGTTGACGTGATTCTAGGTGCGGATTTACAACCAAAATATGGATTAGTTCAGGACCGTGAAATGCCCGAGTATGACTATGGGTATCATCCGATAGCTCGTGAACAATTCAAAGCTCTTTTCGATAAAGATCCGTTGGAAATGGAGCACCCAGAACTAAGCACAGAATGGCGTCAATTTCGCTTAAATGCAATCACAACATTGGTCAATGAAATTGCAGGGTTGGTGCATGCAAAAGGTCAAAAACTAACCGCAGCAGTGTTCCCTTTTCCTGAAATGTCTCGGCAAATGGTTCGACAGGCATGGGACGACTGGGACCTTGACGCAGCTTATCCAATGATCTACCACAATTTCTATCGTGAAAACATCAATTGGATAGGGTTTGCAACCGAACAAGGAGTCAACGATGTAGATTTTCCAATCAATTCTGGATTGTACATGCCTGGCTTTGAAAGCGCGGAAGACTTTGAAAAAGCCATTCGATTGGCAAAAGAAAATGGGGCCAAAGGAATTACAGTGTTCACCGCAGACGGAATGAAACCCGAATATAAAGAGGTCCTTATAAAATTGAACAAGGAACTGTAATAAGCCGCATATGAAATATAAAAATTATATAATTCGTGCAATCACTCTTAGTACCATCGTTTTATTATACTTTGTGTTCTCTAAATGCGCATCCAATTTAGACTCCAAAGACCCAATCATAATAGAAGTTCCTAAACGCGTAAATTCCGACCTTTCCTATCAATTAGACATTGATCCTGCTAATTTTAAAATTTTAGAAAATTGTCGGGCAAAAGCCATTAAAAAAGGTGTTCTAACAGACGATAATCAGCCTTATGTAAAGGCTACTCTTACGGTAAACGAATCAAAATATGAGGTTAAAATTAAACTAAAAGGCGCTCTTAGTAGTCATTGGATTGATCCAATACGCTGGTCTTTTAGAGTTATAATCAAAGATGGGATTTGTCTTGAAAATGGACTTAAGGTTTTCTCCATTCAATCTGGCACTCAAAGAGGAAATTTAGTTGAAGTCTACTATCATCATTATTTAAAATCCAATGGTTTGATCCGTATGAACTACTCGAATATCAACTTCAGTTTAAACGGAACTTTTCTGAATAATTATGCCCTTGAAGAGTTTTTTGACGTGCCATTACTCGCCAAAAACAATAAAATTGAGGGGCCGATATTAAAGTTTGAATTCGACGGATATTGGGAGACAGTTGAATGGAGAAAACCAAACTTGAGTGTAATATCGATTATGAAAACATTCGATAAAACGTATCATACCGCGCCTATAAAGAGTTTTAAATTTAAAAGTGGGAGAAATAACGATTGGAGAACACTCAGCGATATAGCGACCGAAAAATTAAACGCGTTCAGAAATGGAAACGCGAAAGCAAGTGATGTTTTCGACTTGAACATAATGGGAAAGTACTTTGCCATAAACACCCTTTTCGGAAGCCAACACCCAGCATTTGCAACGAACATTCGCTTTTATTATAATCCAACAACAGAATTAATTGAGCCAATCGGCTACGACATGGAAGTAATCAGAGACCTCACTCTCGCAAATGAAAAAGATAGAGAAGCCAATTATTGGCCAAACAAAGCATCTTTGCCACTATTTACGGCTCAATTGTTTTCTGATTCATTAATGCAAAGCAGTTACCTCAAAAGCTTAAAGGAAATTTCAATTAACAATGACGTCGACAAATTAGCTCAAGTCTTCAAAGAAGAAATTCTATTCTTTAAGGAGTTAAACCCGAACAGTTTTGATGATCAAATCAAGATGCTACAATCGAATTTGGTTGAAATTAAAGCAGAATTAAAAAAGCAGAAATAGAAGCTTAGTTCCAGGTCGTTCCGTCCTTAGAATCTTTAACGACAATACCAGCCGTAGCCAATCCATCGCGAATTTTATCTGACGTTGTCCAGTCTTTATTTTCACGCGCTTCTTGACGAAGATCCAATACCAAATCCATTACAGGACTCAACTTGTCATCTCCTCCAGCCTTTCCTTGTTTTAAACCAAGAATATCAACCACAAACGCGGTCATTTCTTTTTGAAGCAATTGTAAATCTTCTTTTGAAATTGATTGTGTTCCATCTTTCACAGAATTAATGAACTTAACCGCTTCGAATAGATTCGCTACCAAAATTGGAGCGTTAAAATCGTCGTTCATTGCCTCATAAAAGCTTCCCGTCAATTCTTGAATATTCAAAGATGATTCCCCCGAAGTTTTTAAATCGTTCAACGTTTTTAAGGCTTCCGCAAGCTTCTCGTACCCTTTTTCTGCAGCTACCAAAGCATCAGAAGTGAAATCAAGTGTACTTCTATAATGCGCTTGCATCATGAAAAATCGAACGACCATTGCGTCGAAAGGCTTCTCCATAAAATCATTCTCACCAGTAAACAATTCATCAGGTAATATTGAATTCCCTGTTGACTTACTCATCTTTTTTCCGTTCAGAGTCAACATGTTTCCATGCATCCAATACCGAACTGGAGATTTACCGTTAGAAGCTGTTCCTTGTGCAATTTCACACTCGTGGTGGGGAAATTTAAGGTCCATTCCTCCCCCGTGAATGTCAAATTCATCTCCCAAGTATTTCGTGCTCATTGCCGAACATTCTAAGTGCCACCCAGGGAAACCAATCCCCCAAGGAGAAGGCCATTTCATCAAGTGCTCATCAGAAGCATTCTTCCATAAAGCAAAATCCAAAGGCGCTCGCTTTTCCTCTTGACCATCAAGGTCGCGTGTATTGGAAATTAAATCTTCAATTTTTCTTCCTGAAAGCTCACCGTAAGGGTGGGATTCATTGTATTTCTCAACATCGAAATAAACCGATCCATTTGATTCGTAAGCAAAACCGTTGTCCAAAATTGCTTGAATCATTTCAATCTGTTCAATGATATGACCTGTTGCTGTTGGTTCAATGTTCGGTGGAATACTGTTAAACTGATCCATTACCTTATGAAAGTCCAAGGTATATTGCTGAACGATTTCCATTGGTTCCAACTGCTCCAATCGCGCCTTTTTTGCAATTTTATCTTCGCCCTGATCTGCATCATCAACAAGATGTCCAACATCCGTAATGTTTCGAACATAACGTACTTTGTACCCAATATGGATTAGATAGCGATAAACCAAATCGAACGAAATAAACTGTCGACAATTGCCCAAGTGAACGTTACTGTAAACCGTCGGTCCACATACGTACAAGCCAACAAAACCCTCCTTTATCGGAGTGAATTTAACTTTCTCGCCACTTAAACTGTTGTAAATTTGTAAATCCTTCAATTCCATGATATTTGTCACTCTTTTCGCGTGATTAGAACAAATATAATTTTAAAACCTGAGTTCGATTCTTAAATGAAGTCAGAATGTATAAAAGTTTGTGTACAAGGGTTAAGAATCGAACTTAAGTTTTAAGTACTTTTAAAGCACATTCATCTTAGATTAAAATAGACATGAAACTTGGAATCTTTCTTTCCATTTACCTAACCGCCACTATTTGTATAGCCCAAACTGGCTCTTCAAATGTATCGTCGCGGCCTGATAATAAATCCAAATTGGGAGGTCTTGTTGCGTATTATATCTGGGAAGAAGATTCTCTCGGAAAAATCGTGAAAGGGAGTCTTATGAAACCCTATCAAATAAATGATATTGTTGTTTTAAATTCGGCTATCAAACCCAAAAAAAAGATTACAAGAAAACGAATGAAGCTTGCGATCAGCGGAATGTATCACAACAACGCAAGAAAGGCCAAGCGCTCTTTCAAGACCCATCCAAAGAAAAACGAAACAGACCGGGTTTATGTTCCCCTTCGAAAAAAACAAGCAACGGAATTGTCGACCGTACAGTATACTTTCAAAGCGGGTTCTTGGGAAAGTTCTCCGCGTAAAAGAGTTTTATACTTCAATGTTTATCAGGATTCTTCCAAGAATTACTCTCATAGTAACGACTCTATAATATTAAAGTATTTTGATGTTAAACGGAAAGCAGAAAGTCACTACATGGTGAAGACTTTTTGGGATACAGATAACCACATTGTAGATCAACAAGTTTATGCTTACAACGGTCAAAACATTACTTCCTATTGTCTTTCGACAAAGGTGGAAGTAGCACAACGCGTTTTAATCTTTTCAAACGGGTATCGGGGACCAAAAAGAAACAAGGACATTACTGATAATTTAATTACTAAAAAAGATCGATATTGGTATTGGAGGAAGCTCGATAAACTTTTTATAAGCCGAATGAAGCCGGACAATTTTTACTATATCGATGGAAATCATTCTATAAACACATCAACGCACCGCAACAAAGCCAATTTTGTGAACAGTTACGCAAGAATTAAAGCGTTGAAGAAAAAACCAGAGAAAGCAGGCGAATATCAGTTATTAAACACAAAATCGAATATGGAAGGTTTCCAACTTAGGAAAGAAACTGGAGCTATCGCGGCTCAAGCCTATCTATCCATTCGCTGCACATTACCTGGCTGCAACGAGGTTAAAGACACGATGGATTTGGTTTGCCACAGTATGGGATATGCGTATGCTTTGGGGTTTTTAGAAGCTTTACGAGATAAAGTTGTGTTTGGGAAAATCTACATTATCGCCGCTGAAAATGCTTGCGCGGACGGAATGAATTGGACTGAATTTGAAGAAGTGTGGCAATACGGGAGCAACCTGGGCCAGAAAGATGCAGATCCAGTGTGGGAACAAGACGGAGTTGCACCGCAATGCGAAGTGAAAAACATTGATTCCGCTAAAATCGGAGGGAGGGTGTTTTTACTGTCATATATTCGTAAAAAAGAGTTCCTAAATAGCCATATGCTGAAACAATATCAGTGGATTATTAAAAAATTAGAGCCCAGTGACCCAGGTTATGTAAATTAATTCTCCACAAGAATAATCCGATGTCTGCAGTTTCTTGCAATTAAAACACATTCCATTAACACATCCCTATCCAAAATTTATAAAAAGCCCTAAAGCCCGGTGTTTATTCGGAGTTTATCCCTAATTTACACTTTCGGAATCCGTAAAAAAAGGCACTTCAAATGGTTGAAATATGCCTGTTCATTTAAGTAGATTTTTGATTCAGAAACCTTTTTCAACAGTTCCCCGTTTAAGTATAACGGCCTGAAGACTTTTTATTTATCACAAAATCTACTAGATTTACAGTTAATTAACTGGTAACAGACGATTAGAAACTAACTATTATTCACGAACTTAACTTCTATGAACCTTATCTTGAAGCGTATCCTTTTCATCGGACTCCTTTCATGGTTTAACACCGCACAAGCACAAATAGATACAATTTTCTGGTTTGCAGCACCAGAAATATCGGCTTCTGTTGGTGACAATCCGATTTATTTGAGATTCATGACGTATCAAAATGCGTCTAACGTGAATGTGTCAATCCCTGCTAATGGAGGGTTTACTCCAATTAACCTTGCAATTCCAGCAAACTCGGTGGATAGTGTCAATCTGACTGCATTTTTATCAAGCATTGAAAGTCCAGCTGCGGACATTGCTTCTAATAATGGTATTAAAATTACAGCAACCGAAAACATCAGTGCTTTCTACGAATTGAAGAGTACAACCAATAAAGAAGTGTTTTCTCTAAAGGGGAACAAATCAATGGGAGTGAACTTTTACACCCCTTTCCAAAGGTTCTGGGACAATGCTGTAACCGCTCCTGTTTCATTTTCTTCTATTGACATCGTAGCAACTGAAAATGGAACAACCGTTTTAATTACTCCTAGAACAGGTGTTACTGGTCCTCATGCGCAAGACGTATCTTATACTGTCACTCTTAACGAGGGCCAAACTTATAGCGCAAGAGATGAGGACATTAATGCCTCTACTACTCTAGCGGGATCAATTATTTCTGCTGATAAACCAATTGCTGTAACTGTTTTTACTGGTGCACTATTAAATGGTGGTTGTACAAGTACAATGGGAGATCAAATCACTCCGGAACCATATGCTGGAACGAAATTCGTTGTGAACACTGGAACTTCGACCAATGACCGTGTTTACATTTTGGCCACTCAAAACGGGACCAGTGTTACAGTTGAAAATTCTGGAACCACCGCAACTCTAATAAACTGGGGTGAAACTTTTGAGCTTTCTATTACAGATGCGATCAATTATATCTCAACAAACAAACCTGTTTATGTTTGGCATACTTCCGGCTACGGTTGTGAATTAAGTGGCGCTCAAGTTCCAAACTTACAATGTGCAGGAACATACAATACGGCATTTACAAGAACAACAAGTGATTCTCTTGGTTTGGTTCTTTATACAAGATCTGGTTTTGAAGGACAATTTGCTCTAAACGGAATTCCCGGTTTAATTCCGCCAGGTGCTTTTACCAATGTTCCTGGAACAAGTGGTCAATACAAAAGTGCTATCATT
>JABSPC010000343.1 GCA_013215515.1 Crocinitomicaceae bacterium | reverse complement strand
TTTCTTAAGGCTTCATCTGAAGCCAAACCTATCGCATGACCAATTGGTGTTAACCTAATATCAGCATTATCTTGTCTCAGAAGAATTCTATACTCCGCTCGACTCGTAAACATTCTATATGGTTCGTCCGTACCTTTTGTAATTAGGTCATCAATCAAAACCCCAATGTAGGCTTCACTTCTTGTTAATATAAAGTCGCCTTCGTTATTTACCTTTCTATGGGCGTTTACTCCTGCCATTAATCCTTGACACGCCGCTTCTTCATATCCCGTCGTTCCATTAATTTGGCCAGCGAAATACAAGTTCTCGGTTTTCTTTGTCTCCAAAGTATGTTTCAACTGTGTTGGTGGAAAATAATCGTATTCAATAGCATATCCCGGTCTAAACATTTTCACGTTCTCAAAACCGGGTATCGTCCTCATTGCTTTCAACTGAACCTCTTCTGGTAACGACGTACTAAATCCATTCACATAAATCTCAACCGTCTTCCACCCTTCTGGTTCAACAAAAATTTGATGGCGGTCTTTATCTGCAAATCGATTAATCTTGTCTTCAATGCTTGGGCAATATCTTGGTCCAACTCCTCCAATCGCTCCATTGAACATTGGCGAACGATCAAACCCTTCCTTTAGAAGCTCATGCGTTTCAGGGTTCGTATATGTTATATAACAAGACCGTTGCTTAGTTAATGGTTTCGTATCCGTAAAACTAAACTTAGACGGCTCCTTGTCGCCTAACTGTTCTTCCATCTTACTATAGTCCAAAGATCTTCCATCAACCCGTGGTGGAGTTCCTGTCTTCATTCGCCCAGTTTCAAAACCAAGCTCCATAAGTTCTTCTGTAATTCCTGTTGCAGCACCCTCTCCTGCCCTTCCTCCTCTGAATTGTTTTTCACCAAGATGAATTAGTCCATTCAAAAACGTTCCGTTTGTTAGAACAACACTTTTCGCTTTAATCTCAACTCCAATTGCAGTTTTAACCCCAACAATCTTTCCGTCTTCAACGATTAACCCTTTACACATGTCCTGCCAGAAGTCAACATTTTTGTTTGCTTCCAACATCAATCTCCACTCTTCAGCGAACTTCATTCTGTCGTTCTGAGTTCTTGGCGACCACATAGCCGGTCCTTTTGACTTGTTCAGCATTCGAAACTGAATAGCCGTTTTATCACTCACGATTGCAGAGCCTCCTCCAAGAGCATCTATCTCTCGAAGAATTTGCCCCTTCGCCACGCCTCCCATTGCTGGATTACAACTCATCTGAGCAATCGTATTCATGTTCATTGTAACCAACAACACAGAACTGCCGAGTTTCGCAGCAGCATTTGCCGCCTCGCAACCCGCATGCCCTCCTCCAACAACTACAACGTCATACTCTTTTAACATACATCAATGTTTCACGTGGAACAATTAAGAACAGCCCCCTTCGTTATGCAAAACTACAACACTTTTAGATAAGACTATGTTTCACGCGAAACAATGTGCGACAAATAGTGGTTTTCCTTCTTCCTCATCACCGCTGCCTCGGAGTCGGATTTATCCCTATACCCCATTAAATGTAACACCCCGTGAACCACAACTCTATTAAGCTCTGTTTCACGTGAAACATTTAAGGACTTCGCGTTATCATAAACACGGTCCAATGAAATAAATAAATCCCCTGAAACGACTTCGTTTTCAGTATAATCAAACGTGATTATGTCTGTATAGTAATCGTGGCTAAGGTGCTCAATGTTCATTTTGAGCAAGCACTCATCAGAAGTAAAAATCAATGACAAATCACCCAAAAATTTCTTTTCTTCCTTACATACTTTGACAAGCCATGAAACAAAAAATTCCGGATCAAGCTCCAGAATTTCAATGTCCTCGTAAAAAATATTTACCACTATGACTTACTGAAATAAATATTGACGTTTCTGCCTTCGTCCTCAAACTCGACAGCTTCAGCAAGGGACTTCATTAAGAAAATTCCTCTTCCATCCTCCTTCTCGATATTGTCTGGAGACGTTGGGTCAGGTAAATTATTATAGTCGAAACCCGAACCATAATCTTTAACACTAAAACAAAAGTCTGTTTCTTTATCGCCAACGCATAAGTCAACGCTCAATTCCGCTTTTTCTTGATTTCCATGAAGAATAGCATTGTTCACAGCTTCAGTGACCGCAATTAACACATTGCCATAATAATCTTCGTTAACCTTTAAACGATTGCAAACTTCATCAATAAGAAGTTCCACTTTATTCAATGATCCAAAATCCGACGGGATAGACAAACTATCCACTACAACATAACCGTCTTTCATATAACACTATTCCTTAAAAGACTCTATTGAAATACTCGTTAGCTCTGTCCTTATAGTACTTTTTATAAGCCGGATCAACAGCGCGTAATAGTTCAATTTGTCTTAGTTTTTCTTTGTTATACTCTTCAAACCTGATTTGGTTACTATAATTCTCGTTTTTTCCTGATTTAGATTCTCTTTTCTCTTCAAGTCCTCTTTCCATCAAAGCTTTATCACTTTCCAACAAACGGGTTAAAATTTCCTTTTGGCGGTTAATCATATTTTTACCCAGCCTCTTGTTTATAAGGTCCTTTTCTTGTTGTTCCAGTTCTTCAATTAATGGATTAAGCTTATTTCCATTCCCGGACCCGTCCTTATTCATCTCCTTGCGCATCTGTTCCAAGGCCCTACGAATAGCCCCTTGTTCAGCAGCCATTTTTGCAATTTGTTTGTTACCCATTCCCATTCCCGCGCCTCCTGTTTTCTTACCCTGTCCTGGTTTATCCCCTGGTTTTTTTCCTCCTGGAGACTGACCTTTCTTCATTGATTCAAGCTGTTTTTTAAGCATCTCCTTCATCGACTCACCCGACATACCTTCTCCTGGTTTTGGCGAACCTTTACCTCCCGGTTTATTGCAACTACCGGAGCCTGGTTTAGATTGTTGTGCCTTGTTCTGCATATCCGCTAAACTTTCATTTAGCATTAAAGCCAAGTTATTATAACTCGTCATTACATACTGCTGATGAATAGTGAGGTCTCTTCTTCGTCTTTCATCAATGTCTTCCAGCGATAATTCATGATTCACTTTAACCTGACTAAGTTCCTTATCGATAAACTTCGCGATCTTAGGTTGTCGCTTCGCCAATGCCAATAAACTATCTTTAACAATACGAGTGTCATCAACAATTCTACGTTGCTTACGACTGTACTTTGAGAATGCCGGATCAAGTTCAGAAACACGTTCCAAGTTCTTCATCGTTTCCTCCTGGTCAAAGCTCAAAGTAACCAGACTTTCAAGAATATTTCGAAGCATATCAATGTCCTCTTGTTGTTGTTCAGTATTAGATTCTTGTTGTGCCTCGTCCAAGTTCTTTGCCATCTCTTTCATCTTCTCAGCGGCTCCGTTTTGGCTCTCTCCAGCTTTCTTGCCTTTGTTTTTTTCCATGCTCTCATGAGCATCATTCATATCTTCCTCTACCTTCTCCCCTTGTGATTCTGGATCACCAAGCTCCATAGGACGGTCAAGTTCTTCATTCAAACTATCCAATTCCTTCAAGTCCTTTTGAATCTCCTTAAACTCTTCCTCTATTTCTTCCTGAGTAGATTTCTGCTCATCTGTAATGTTTTTTTCGTCCTTAACCTTCTTCGCTAAATCCTCTTCTTTCTTCGCCAATTCCTCAAGTTGATCTTCTATATCATCAATCTTTTCATCAACCTGCATCTTCTTTAACATCTCCAGGCTTCTGTCCAGTTGGTTCTTCATTTCCTCTGAAGTCATCTCGAGTTGCTCTAGGTTTTCTTCAAGACCTTGTTCGTCCTGCTTCTTCATTAGCTCTTCAAGCTGCTCCAACAGACCCCTTAATTCATCATCCATCAACTCCTCTAAAAGATCATTAATCAACTCTTGTTGCTCCAAAATTTCTTTATCTATTTCCGATAATTGATTCTTCTCTTCAGAACTATTCTTTATTTTTTTCTGCAATTCTTCGAGTATATCAATAAGGTTTTTATGGTCTTCCTGAAGTTGATTAACTTGGTTTTCCTTATTCCAATTCGACTGCTTCGATTTCAATGTTTCCATTTTAAGCCGATCTAGGTCCTCTTTAAACTTAGCCGTCTTTTCAAGTATCTCTGTTAAGTCGTCTTTCAACTCTTCCTGCTCTTCGTCGCGTTTCTCAATTAACTCATTAAGCGTTGGTAACTTGTATTCAAAACTAACGCTCCTAGTAGATTTACTTCCATTCACCCCGTCGTTATCAGAAACAACGAAATAGTATTCTATTTTATCTTCTAACTGAACATTCTCTCTTCTGAAATCTACAGCGAAATTGAACGGGGATTCAGTACCAAAAACTCTCCCTGCATTCATCGATTCCTTTCGAACCGATCCGTCCTCAGATGTAATTACATATTCAAATCGCAACCCTGTCAATCCATGATCATCGTTTGTAATTCCAGAGAAATAGCGAACACCATCTTTAATAGAGTCTTTAACCTCCTCAACTTGAATAGCAGGATATTCATCCTTAATTACATCTATATCAAAACGTGTAGTGTCCTCCCTATTGTTCCGCTTATTTCTAAGAATGATCTTGGCTTCACTATCGTTTTTAAACGTTCGGTTGAAACTGAAACCATTCTTCGTAAATTTCTTCACGTCGTTATTTATCCAAAGCTCTACACCTTCGCTATTCTTTGTCAATACACTCCAAGACACTTTCGTCCCTTCTGGAATAGTGAGGTCTGCTGCGTTCTCTATCACCTCTTGGTCAAGCCCTAAGTACTTAGGGTAAATTATCGTCGCTTGAAGTTTTCCAATCGCCGTTTTAGCTATTACGTTAAGGCTAAACTTCTCACTCTTATAGTCCTTATTGTTCACATTCGCCTCAAAATTGAAAGAAATATTCCCTCTTACTTGAACCAAAGATCCCGCAAATTTATTCTTTGCGGTTCGCTTCAATAAAAACTTCCCTTGAGTGGATTTCACATAAACCTTTACCGGAATGTTTTTCCCTACTAGCTCTACTTCAAACTTATAATCTTCACCTTCCTCAATAGAACTGTTCTCTGAAATCAGAGAAAATTCAAATGGTGCTTTTTCCACATACTCCTGACCAAAATTTAATACTCTCTCCGTTCCTTGCGTGTAAACTTCCGGTTTAAACACACCGAACAAAAACATAACAAGTATAACCGGTGTAACCCAAACAGCATATCTTTTGTTATCGTTCAGGTTAATTGCGCCCGTGAAGGGAACCATGTTCATTGACGAACTCCGCTGTTGAACACTTGCATTAATAAGCTCATAATCAGTAGAATTAGGGTCCATTCTATCACTCAACTGTAGTGTGTTTAACAACCTATCCGAAATTTTCGGGAAGAACCTTCCAATAATAAAAGACGCCTGGTGCCGATTGATTCGATTTCCAAATGACTTAATCTTTAAAGTGGGGATCAGAATGTATTTTCCAAGAATGAATAAGTTCACGCCTATAAATCCGAAAAACAAACTCGCTCTAACGGCTGAGCCAAACCTTCCAAAGTATTCTAGCGTAATTACAAACAAGTATGTAAACAACAAGACTCCAACAAAAAGGATCAACCCTTTTATAATTTGGTTCTTATAAAACTTGCGAATAAACGCATCTATCTGTGATATTAATCTGTCGAAACTGCTCATTGACTATTGAAGTACTAACCAAGATACAACATTTTGAGTATCTCTTCTCAAATTTAACGTTAATAAACAGTACAATCGTATAGGTCTTTGGTTCAATTTTACCAAATGTGTGCTTGTATGACCGTATTAGCTATCTTTGCGGCGAATAAACTTCGATTATTATGTCAAGACCAGTACGCGTAAGATTTGCACCTTCACCAACAGGACCATTACACATGGGTGGTGTAAGAACAGCTTTATACAACTATTTGTTTGCAAAAAAACACAACGGAACTTTTATTATTAGAATAGAAGATACAGATCAAACTCGTTTTGTTCCTGGCGCGCAAGACTATATCATGGACGCATTTAAGTGGGTTGGAATAATGCCAACTGAAGGTCCTGGAATAGGTGGTGAGTTTGGACCATATGTCCAGTCTGAAAGAAAGCCAATGTACCGGGCTTATGCAGAACAATTAATTCAGTCCGACAAAGCATATTACGCATTCGATTCTTCAGAAGAATTAACACAAATGCGAAAGCAAGCGGAACAAATGGGAATGCCAAACTGGCAATACAACAATGTTACCCGAACTTCAATGAAGAATTCAATTTCTTTGTCATCAGATGAAGTTCAAAAGAAATTAGACAATGGAGATCCATACGTAATTCGTATGAAGATGCCCAGAAATGTTGATGTTCGATTTGAAGATGAAATCCGTGGATGGGTTGTTGTCAACACAAACAACATCGATGACAAGGTTTTGTTTAAGTCAGACGGGATGCCAACATATCACTTAGCGAATATTGTAGATGATCATACCATGGAAATTTCTCACGTAATTCGTGGTGAAGAGTGGTTGCCTTCTGCCCCACTTCATGTTTTACTCTACGAAGCATTCGGTTGGGAAAGTCCAAAATTTGCGCACCTTCCTTTATTACTCAAGCCTGATGGAAATGGAAAGTTGAGTAAAAGAGATGGTGACCGATTAGACTTTCCTGTTTTCCCAACAAACTGGACAACAGCTGAGGGAGAAATTTTCTCTGGATACCGTGAAAAAGGATACTACCCAGAATCCTTTATAAACATGCTTGCCTTTTTGGGATGGAACCCAGGAACCCAACAAGAACTTTTTTCTTTAGAAGAACTCACTCAAGCATTTTCTTTGGACAGAGTATCTAAAGCTGGAGCTAAATTCGATCCGGACAAAACAAAATGGTTCCAACAACAACATTTGCGTTTAAGAGACAATGAGGTTTTAGCAGCCGAGCTTAAAACTCTTCTTGATAGTGATCACTCATTGGAAGACCTTTCAATAGTTTGCAACCTGATGAAAGAGCGCGCAACATTTATACAAGATATAATTACAGAAGGAGGATATTTGTTAGAAAAGCCCAGCTCATATGATGAGAAAACTATACGTAAAAAGTGGAAAGAACATGCTCCTGGATTAATGCAAGAGTGGTCAACAGAACTTCAGTCCATTGAATCGTTTAATGCAGAAGCTATCGAAAGTACTTTTAAAGTATTTCTAGAGGTAAAAGAAATGGGAATTGGTGCTGTCCTGCCATTATTTAGACTTCTTGTAACAGGGCGCGGAATGGGCCCAAGTATGTTCGAAATTGCTGAGTTCTTAGGAAGGAAAGAATGCGTTGAACGAATTTCAACAGGCATTTTAGAAGTGTCAAACGTTTCTTCAAACGCATGAAGCATATTGTAGAGGTTAACGGTATTAAGCTTTATGCTTTTCACGGGTGTCTTCCTGAAGAGGAAAAAGCCGGAGGAAACTATACCGTTGATATTTATTTAGAAACTGATTTTTCTGAAGCCGCTTCAACCGATGATCTTTCTAAAACAGTTGACTACGTAATTATAAATAAAATCGTTAAACAAGAAATGTCCATTCGTTCTAAACTAATAGAACACGTCGGTCAAAGAATATATAATGAAATTAAGAAAACGGTGAAAAACATTGATTTCTTACGGGTTAAGGTGACAAAAGAATGCCCTCCAATAAACGGAGATGTAAACAACGTTGCAATTATCATCGAAGAGTAGTCGGTAATTCATTTTTTTCTTACATTTGCCCTGACTAAAATGGTCCTGTGGCCGAGCGGCTAGGCAAAGGTCTGCAAAACCTTGTACAGCGGTTCGAATCCGCTCGGGACCTCAACGAAAACCCAATCTCGTGTTAAACGAGATCGGGTTTATTTTTATATTGAACTTTTTACGTTGTTATGAAAATAGGCGAAGATTACGACAAAATGGAATTTAAGTTCATGAACCTCGAGTTACTTGAACCAAATGCTCTTCTCACAGACTCGTTAATTGCCGTTGTTGGTATAATCCTTGGTATCATAGTGGCAAAGCGCAATAAGAAGCTTACAACGCCTTTCTTCTATTACTGGAAGATCTTATTCTTAGTTTACGGAATTGGTTTCTTTTTCGGGGGAATGGGCCACGTGTTTTACGGTTACTTTGGAGTTTCAGGTAAATACTTTGCTTTAATTTCCGGGTTAGGAATTCCTTTACTTATGGAGCACGCTATGATTTCGCTGTTACCTAAAGAAAAGCAAAAGAAACTATTCCTCCTTTCAAAATTGAAAACTTCTGTCGCTTTTATTGGACTAACCATAGTATACTTTTCAGTTACTGGTGAGGAGCAAGCAATACGAGCCTTGCTTCTTGTGCCTAGCTTGAACACTTTTGTCGGTTTTGTAATTGTCTGTGGGGTATTAGGGATAAAATTCGGAAAAAATATCAATAAAGTATTCTATTTGCTTCCTATAACTGTTCTAATATTAATTCCAGCGGCAATTCTTCAAACAGGTAAAATTAGTTTTCACCCATGGTTTGACCGCAATGATGCTAGTCATGTTCTACTCATTATTACCCTAATTATGTATTTCTATGTGGTCGAAGTGTATAGAAAACACCTTCAAAAAGAATCTATTTCCTAATTTCAAACTGGTACATAACAGGCTTCGCCTCATTACCGTTTTTATCCTTACTTGTAATTATCGCAATGTAATGCCCTTTCTTCGCTGGTTCTCCTCCTAGATCGTTTCCGTTCCATTCAAAGTTCGGGTCCGTTGATGTATAAACTGTTTTGAAAGCATCATCCACAATTTGTAAAACAAATCCATTTCTGTCCAGTTCTTCTGGATTTGAAATAAATAGCAAATCATTTGTGCCATCATTGTTCGGTGTAAACACGTTCGGGAAGACCACTTTAATCACTGTTGATTCTTTTGTTATAATCTCTTCCTTAGGAGTTGCAATTATAACAGGGTCAGTCTCAATAATTAACTCTACTATTTTGGCCGTGTCCAATTCAATTTGAGCTACGAATACATTATGATCAGGGTCTACCTGCATTAAAACACGCTGTTCTGCAGGTATCGATTGAGCTGGTATCAGTGCTAATACCGGTCCTTGAGCCACCTGTGGCTCCACGTTAGGCTCTACCTGCACAGTTGCAGTCTCAATAACATCTGAAACCATCGGTTCAACAACAAATCCTTTCTCAGGTGTTACTTTCGCAATCGGTATTTCAATAGCTTTTGTCTGACCAAAGCTATTCTTAGGTGTTTCCTCTTTATTAGAAGTTAAAACCACAAATGATGCAACAGTAATAACACTTGCTGCACTAAGACCTATTATAATTTTGGTAGTTAAAGCCATACCTGTAGTCGCTGCAGTTGTTCCTACACCGATTTGAGAAGCAATGTTTCCCCATAATTCAGGGTTTACTTTTGCCTCATAGCCTCCCAGTTTTTCTGAGAATAAGTTTTGTATTTCGTCTTTACCTTTCAAAATCTATTTCTTCTAGTTTCTTTTTTAAATATGCTCTTGCTCTTGAATATTGTGATTTCGATGTGTTTTCTGACACATTTAATTCTTCCGCAATTTCTTTATGCGAATAACCCTCAATTGCAAACATGCTAAACACCACCTTATATCCGGATGGCATTTCGTTTATCATCCCCATAAGATCTTCTGCCGCTAGGGTTTCTAAAACATTCCCTTTTAACTCAAGCTTATAGTCCACATCGTCTAAGGCAATATTGTCCTGAAACTTTGTGTTTTTTCTAATCTGATCCAGAGCTGTGTTGACAACTACTCTTCTGATCCAGCCTTCCAAGGATCCACCTCCTTTGTAATGAGATAACTTGGTAAAAACCTTCACAAATCCGTCTTGCAAAACATCTTCTGCTTGCTCGGTATTCTTAGCATAACGCATGCAAACACCTAACATCTTTGGAGCAAATTTTTCAAACAACATACGCTGAGCCCGCTGATCGCCGTCAATACACTTTTTCACTAAAGCAGAATCATTCATAGCTAACGCTTATTGTTAGAGACCAAAAATTGATAAAAAAGGTTGCATGAGCAAACATAATCGCTATAAATATATTACTTTTGCCTAACCAAAAACTGTAAATGAAGGTAGCTTTCATTCTAATTTTTCTTGCTGTATCCTCGTGCTCGTTTTCTCAAAATGCTGTGCGGTTATGTTTAAAAAAAGGAAAATGGATTGCTGAATTCAAGTTGAGCAACGATGATGTCTTACCTTTTAACATGCTTGTTGACAAAAAGGGTAAACACTTTGATTTCTCGGTAGTTAACGGGAATGAAATTATCCACTTAGACTCTTTTCTTGTCGTTAATGATAGTGTTCATTTAATGTTTCCCTTCTTTAATTCCGAGCTTGTGTTCCGTGTGAATAATAAGAAATCAACCTCCGGTTATTGGCAAAATTTCAACAAAGGAAAAGACTATAAAATTCCATTTACATCACAAAGAAAAAAAACTTCTCGATTTTCTGATGCCAAAAAGAAAACAAACGGTATTAACGTTAACGGAAAATGGGAGGTAGTATTCGGCTCGAATACTACCTCTGCATATCCAGCCGTTGGAATTTTTGAACAAGAAGAGGGTTCAAGTAAAGTAACAGGTACTTTTCTTACTGAGACTGGGGATTATCGCTTCTTAGCAGGAAACAGCATTGGTGATAGCATTTACCTATCTTGTTTTGATGGTTCACACGCATTCCTTTTTAAAGCTTTAAACACTGGTGGTGAATTAAAAGGTGAGTTTTTTAGTGGTACTCACTGGCACAGTGAGTGGGAAGCAGTGCGCAACGAGACGATTGAGCTAACTAGTCCTGATGACCTAACTTATTTAAAAGACAGCAGTACTATTAATTTTGACTTAAAGAATCTTGACGGTTCTTCGTTCTCTTTTCCAAATTCAGAAACCAAAAATAAAGTTGTCATTATTCAAATCATGGGAACTTGGTGCCCAAACTGTTTGGATGAAACCATATTCTACAAAAACCTTTATGAAAAATACCATGACCAAGGTTTAGAAATCATTTCTATCGGCTACGAAACTGGTGATACTTTTGAACAACACAGCGCAAACATTCTAAGACTAAAAAATAAATTAGGGTTGGATTTCACTTTCTTAGTTGGTGGAAATGCTCGCAAAGATCTTGCTTCTGAACACTTCAACATGCTGAATAAAATAATTTCATTTCCTACCTCTATATATATAGGTAGAGACGGAAAAGTTAAAAGAATTCACACAGGATTCAATGGACCTGGCACAGGAGATTATTATACAGACTACGTTCAGGCCACTAACGCCCTTATAGAATACCTTTTAGCACACTAGGCGCAAGCAATCTTATTTACTCTATTTGCGTGACGCCCTCCTTCAAATTCCGTTGAAAGAAACGTTTCAATCATTTCCAAAGCATCTTCTTCTGATACAAACCGAGCCGGTAAAGCAATTATGTTTGCATTGTTGTGTTGCCTAGCTAGGTATGCCAATTCATTTTTCCAACACAAAGCACCTCTTACACCTTGGTGTTTGTTAGCAGTCATATTAATTCCGTTTCCTGAACCACAAATCAATATTCCTAACATTCCTTCGTTTTCCTCAACCATCGAAGCTACAGGATGACCAAAGTCAGGATAGTCTATACTGTCTTCTGAATAACAACCGAAATCCTTTACTTCGTATCCTTTACTTTCAAGCAATTCTATTACCCTTGCTTTCAATTGAAAACCGGCATGATCTGCACCAATTGGAACTAATTTATTCATGATTTGTGTGTTTTCTGTAAAGCTATATCATATTAACATCTAGTCCAAGTTTTAAACAATGAAGAAATTAACTAGTTATTAATGATTTGATTATCAATCATTTAATTTTATAACTTATCAACCAAAACCGTCTATTAAATGTTAACTAACAATGATAACTATCAATAACTTTCTCTAGGAATATCCATTAAGTCGTCTATACTAAAACACAATCGAACTGACCTAATTAGTTAACACAAAGTTTTGGGTGACTTATCGACTACTCATCAACTATAAAAAGTAAAATTCTCTAAAAAAACTATTAACTACGGCCCAGTTCTAAACATTGTTCACAACTGCAATAACTTTAGTGAGATCAGGTTAATAGAATAGTAATAACATATTCATAACCGTCCACTAAATGTTAACAATTCAAATAACAAACTTTATTCACTTTATTTCTACACATATGAACACCCTTAATAAAAAGAATAAATAACCTTTTTTATAAGAAATATTTAAAATATATTATTAGAAAAGAAGAGATCCTATAGGATTTGGTTTTTTGAAAAAGAAATGTATCTTAAAGAAGTTGCGCGAAAATTTAAATATTAATCAATTGAAAACCAACAAGTTATAGTTTATGTTTTCAGTAACTCATTCTGTTATTTTAACACTCAATAATTAAAGCGAAATTTACAAGAAATAATCTAATACTATCGAGTGGAATTTTAATGTCCTTTAAGTTTAACATACAGCAATTTTACAATCAGAAATCTGACGGTTTTCGGCCGTATTATAATCACGAAAATCGTTTCGGGAGAATTGCATTTATTCACTTGATTGGAGCTTTTATAATTGCGCCGATTTTCACTTACGCAATGTATAGATCCGATGCTCCAGAAATTTATATGGATCTGGGAATAATTTACATTTGTACATTTCCAATTTACTTGCTTATTTCTTGGTTTGTGCCATTTATGAGGGATAAGCTCGTTTATTTAATCATTTTACATGTTTTTATATCGACCTACTTTTCTTATAGAAGCTTAGGAGAATTGGATTTTTCCAGCACTGCTATTTTTTACTTTTTTGCAGTGTACGCGATATCCAGTATTATAATTCAACGTTTATACCCAGCGATTCTCTACCATGTCTTTGTAATAATTCTTCTACTGAATAGTCATGATGCATTGGATCAATCTGAAATATCGCCATTTATAGTTGTTGGCTTATTTCTCGTTTTAGGTATTGCTTCTTCCTTTGTTATTTACGTTCGGAGAAGGTTGATCATAACTATTGAAGATTATTCAGAGTATTTAAAAACAATAATGAACAACCCTGGATCTGGATATGTTCTTATTGATATTAGTAAAACTCCTACCGTACTCGATTATAATACTGAAGCATTACGTGTTTTGGATATTGATAAATCAACGATTAACGAGGCCTTTTTCAAGAATATTAATGAAGATGAAATAAATAATATTAGAAACCTTAAGATTGGGAATAGACACATTAAAAATGTAGAATTTACAAAGTTTAATAACAAACAGTACATAGAGCTTAAAACTGTTGTTCTTCCTTTAAAAAACAGCCTTTTTTGGCTTGTTAATATTAACGATGTTACTCGAGAAGTTTTAAAAAGAGAAGAGCTTGAATTGAAAGAGAAACGGTATCGAAATCTCTATTTTAGAAATAAGGCAGGAGTATTCACACTTGATAAAAAAACGAAAATTATTGATGGGAATGATTCCTTCTTTAAAATGCTTGAAGGAACATTAAAAAAAAGTGATCGATTGTTTGGGTTGAATTTAGAAGTTGATTGGGAATTGATTCTTGAATCTCTTCAAGCGTCGGAAAAAGTAAATAATTATCAAACACAATATACTTTAACATCAGGTGTTAAAAAGACGTTTATTTTTAGTTGGTACATAGACGAACAAACGGGGTATATTGAAGGTTCCGTGATTGATCTTACTAGTAAAGAGAAGGCTTCCCAAGCATTAAAACAAAGTGAACAGAAATATCGATTGATTTACGAGGAATCAAACGATGCTATTATGCTTTTGGACGGGGATCATCTAATTGATGTTAATCGTAAAGCAGAGGAGCTCTTTGGTATATCAAGGAAGGATTTATTAGAGAAAGAGCTATTTGAATTAAGTCATGATAAAAGTATAAAGTATCAAAAGAACTATCGTTTTGAAAAAGCAAAACTTTCGAAGACTAGAAACATTAGGTTCGATTGGTTGTTTAAGGGTGCTGAATACATAATTGAAGGTGAAGTTTCATTAATTGAAGTTATGATTGATAACAAATTATATTATCAGTGTGTAATTCATGATCAAACGGAACAAAATAAATTAGGGAAAGAAAAACTAAGAGCTGAAGTTGCTGAAGGAATGAATATTCAACTTGAAGAAGAAATTCAGGAGAGAATAAAAGCAGAAACGAGACTACAAGAGCAATTTCTTAGAACTCGCGCAATTTTCGAAAGTTCATCTAATACTTTGCTATTAACACTTTCATTGGATGGAAATATTTCTTCGTTCAATTCGCATTGCGATAATTATTTTAGAACATCATTTGACAGAGAGATCCATGAGGGAGAATTATTTATGGAATATTTTGAAAAGTTGTTAACTCCGACTAGGGTTCGATTATTTAGAATTTTAATTGGACAGGTAAAAAGAGGAGCATCTATTCAATATGAGGTAGAGTTAAGATCGGAAAAGAGAGATTTTTGGATGGAAATATTCATGAATCCGATTTTTGATACTTCAGGAAATGTAGTTGAAATCTCCCTTGTGGCTCATGATATAAGCGAGAAGAAAAAAGCCAGTAATGCTATGGAAAGCTCATTAAAAGAGAAGGAAGTATTATTGAAAGAAATTCACCACAGAGTAAAAAACAACCTTCAAGTTATATCGAGTATTTTGAATCTGCAAAGTTCATTTGTAACTGATAAAAACACACTTGATATTCTTCAGGAGAGTAGGAACCGGATTCGCTCAATGGCAATTATTCATGAGAACCTTTACCGGACAGAAGACTTTTCAAGTATCAAATTCGCGAGTTATATTAAAAACTTAACACATAATTTGATCGCTTCATACAGTGTAAATCGTAAAGTTATACTTGATATTGACTTGGCAGATGTCGATTTAGTGCTTGATCAAGCGATTCCATGTGGGTTATTGTTAAATGAGTTAATTACAAATTCATTAAAATACGCGTGGAAAGACGGTGAGAATGGTATTATTTCAATTCGTTTAAAAGAGGTAAAAAACATCGTTGAACTGGTAATAAAAGACAATGGTATCGGGCTGCCTGTTGAATTCGAAAAAATGGATTCAGACACACTTGGTTTACAGTTAGTTATCACACTTGCAGAACAGCTTGATGCAGAGTTAAAAGTAGATGTTAAAGAAGGAACCGAATATTTAATTAAATTTGAGAATATCAAACCAATTTCACATGTCTAAGATTAACGTTCTTGTGGTAGAAGATGAATCGATCGTTTCGAAAGATATTCAGCACAGTTTAAAAAAACTGGGTTATAATGTCGTTGGAGCATCAGCCACAGGAGAGAAGGCGATAGAACTGGTCAATAGCGAAAAACCTGATATAGTTTTAATGGACATCATGTTGAAAGGAGACATGAATGGAATTGAAGCTGCAGAAACGATTAAAGGAAATCACTCAATACCAGTAATATTTTTAACAGCGTATGCTGATGAGTCAACATTGGAAAAAGCAAAGATCACTCAACCTTACGGATATATTCTTAAACCATTTAAGGAAATAGACCTCCATACAACGATCGAAATGGCGATCTATAAGCATGGTAAGGAACAAGAAGTCGTAAAAGAAAGAGATTTACTTTTCTCTATTGTTGAAAATAAAGAAAGTGGAAGCGGATTTATTTTTGTTAAATCAAACAGTAAACTTGTAAAGCTTAAAAATAACGAGATTTATTACATAGAAGCTCTAAAGGATTACGTTGTAATTCATACAAAAGAGACGCGATATACGATTCACTCAACAATGAAAGATATCGATGCAAAAATGGGGAACGAAGAATTTATTCGTGTTCACAGATCTTACATTATTCGCCTGGATAAATTGGCAACAATTGAATATCCGAACTTGACTTTAGAGAATATTGATAAAGTAATTCCTATTGGAGGATCTTATCGGGATGATTTAAACAGGAAGATTAAGACGGTATAACATTTTAGATCGTTCGATTATTTGATTATCCGACATTTTGATTCGATTCATTTCAGTTTCAAAAGTGGTTTTAATTTGATAATATAATCGAGTCGAAAAATCAAAGCGTTAAGAAAATCAAATAATCAATCTAAATTATTTCCAAATCAATCTGACGTTTTCGAGTTGAAACTTCGAATATTTTTACTCTCACCTTGTCACCAATCGTATATTCTTTCTTGGTTCTAGAACCTTTAATAGCGTAATCATCAGCGTCAAAATGGAATCGATCACCTGGAATTTCAGACAATGGAATCATCCCTTCACATTGGTTTTCATCCATTCTTACAAATATTCCGAATTCAGCGATTCCTGAAACTGTACCGTCAAACTCTTCACCAATCTTATCCACTACAAATAGAGTCTGGAAGTATTTAGTGCTTTCACGTTCCGCCTCAACAGCTTTTCGCTCCATTCTAGATATTCTTTTACAAATATCATCTAGATCACTTCCGTACTGGTGTTTTTTCTTTGTGAGCTCTTCTTGAACAACACGATGTACGACTAAATCTGCGTAACGACGAATGGGCGAAGTGAAGTGCGTATAATGCTCAAACGACAAGCCGTAGTGACCTATATTGTGCGTTTCATAAGTTGCTTTTGCCATTGATCGAATGGCCATTGTTTGAATAATTGAGTATTCATTTTTCAAGCGAATATCATTCAATAAAGCGTTAATGTTTCTGGAAATCATTTTCTGATCAGTCGTATCAACGTCGTATCCAAATTTTTGAACGAACAGATTAAACAAAGCAATTTTTTCAGAACTTGGTTTATCATGACAACGATAAATGAAAGGAACTTTGGCTTCTTTTTTTCCAGGTTTAGAAACAAATTCAGCGACATTTCTATTTGCCAAAAGCATGAATTCTTCAACCAGCTTGTGGGCGTCTTTTGAACGTTTAATAATAACCTCTTCAGGGAAACCTTCTTCGTCTAACCTGAAACGAACCTCTTCTGATTCAATATTCATTGCGCCAGACTTTAAACGTCTTTTCCGCAAAACTTTAGCGATTTTATCGAGAATAAGAATTTCATCACGATGATCACCATCAGCACCTTCTATAATTTCTTGAGCCTCTTCATAGGTAAACCTTCTATTAGAATGAATGACAGTTTTACCAAACCACCTGTCATAAACCTTACCCGACTCGTCCATTTCAAACACAGCTGAGAAACTAAACTTATCTTCATTTGGACGCAGCGAACAAGCTAAATTTGACAACTGCTCGGGAAGCATAGGAATAACACGATCGACTAAATAAACCGAGTTCGATCGTTTCAATGCTTCGACATCCATAGGTGTTCCAGGTTGAACATAATGACTTACATCCGCAATGTGAACACCCAATTCTAAGTTTCCGTTTTCTAATCGTTTAAAAGAAATGGCATCATCAAAATCTTTTGCGTCTAAAGGATCTATAGTGAAGGTTGTAATCGTTCTAAAATCATGACGTCTAGCAATCTCTTTTGGGTCTAAATTCATTCCAACGGATTCCGCTTGAGCTAACACCTTATTTGGAAATGTATAATCAATTCCTTGGTTCACAAGAATACTGATCATCTCAACATCATTGCCACCACTATTTCCTAAAGACTGAACAACTTCACCATAAGGATTATCAGCAGATTTTGGCCATTTTGTAATTTTCACAAGGGCTTTATCACCGTTTTTTGCTCCGTTTAGTTTTTCTTTTGGAATAAAAATATCGGTTCCTACACGCGTATTGTCCGGAATTAAAAAGGCAAACTTCTCTTGCGCCTTAATCGTTCCAACAAACTGAGTGCGTTCTCTATGAAGAACTTCAATTACATTTCCTTCGGGTTTAGAACGGCCTCTATTTGACATTTGAATTTTGACGCGATCTCCATCCAAAGCTTGACTTAGGTTGTTCGGATGAATGTAAACATCATCTTTTTCCTTGTCATCAAGGATTACATATCCAGCTCCACGAGCCGTCAACTGTATAATGCCTTCAAGAAAATTGTTTTGCGCGTTTAATTGATAAACTCCATGTCCATTTGCTTTCAAATACCCGGATTCAACCAAGTCTTCGAGGACGGCATAAGTGAGTTTTCTTATTGCTCCTTCACGGACATTAATTAAAGTACAGACTTGTTTATGGGTTAAATAAGAATCCGAATTTTCTGAAAAGACTTTTCGAATTATGTGATTTAAACCGTGTTTTAACTTTTTCTTTGGCGATTTTTTGCGTTTAGACATATATGCGAATGTACGCTTAATTTAGAATTAATCTTCTTTCGAGATTCAAAGAATTTGGTTGAAATATGGTAACTTTGTGTAAAACACATTCACAATGAACGAAAGAGTAGAACAAGCCTTAAACGATCAAATAGAGAAAGAGGCATCATCATCTCAATTTTATCTTGCTATGGCTTCTTGGGCTGAAGGACAAGGTCTTAACGGAACGGCTCAATTTTTATATTCTCATTCGGATGAAGAAAGGTTTCACATGTTGAAGCTTGTAAAGTTTGTAAATGAGCGAGGAGGAACGGCTAAAATACCAGGGCTTCAATCACCACCAGAAAGCTTTAGCTCAATGTCAAATGTGTTTAATTTACTTCTTGAGCATGAATTAGATGTGACACAGAGCATTAATAACCTTGTTGACATATGCCTTCAAGTGAAAGATTATACAACCCATAACTTTATTCAATGGTATGTTTCAGAGCAACTTGAAGAGGAGGCATTGGCAAGAACTATAGTCGATAAAATCAATATGATTGGGCAAGATAAAGCTGGATTATACTTGTTAGATCGAGACCTTGAGAACTCGGCGATTCAACCTTCAGTTGTTAATACAGCCGGAACTGGCGCTTAAAAGCTAAATTATTGGTATTTTCATGCCGAATGCATCGCTTATTTCTTTTTTTACTACCATTATTTCTGATCGCAACTGTGGCTTTTGGCCAAGGTGAAATCCGTTTTAGAAATTATACAATTAGTAACGGCTTATCTCAAAGCTCCGTGACTTGTATTATCCAAGATGATCTAAATTCATTTTGGATAGGGACACAAGACGGACTAAACCGATACGATGGAAAAACATTTGAGATTTTTACGTCCAGCGACACAGAAGGTCTTGAAAGCGAATATATTAGATGTTCGGAAAAGGATGTACATGGAAACCTTTGGTTCGGAACCAACAATGGACTAACCAAATATGACATAAAAAGAGAGAAGTTTACAACCTTCACTTATAGAAACGGCGTTGCACTTCAAATTGAAGACATTGCCATAGGGAAAAATGGAATGATTTGGGTTGCGAGTGCGGAGACAGGAATCTATCGTTTTAACACAAAATCAAAATCGTTTAAATCGTACCAAAGAATAATTCCTTCTAAGAAAACGACAAACATTCATTTTACGAAATCGGGGAAGTTAATCGTTTCTTCAAATGATGAAGGCATTTATATATGTGATGCTCAAATGATGAGTGCTCATCAAGTAAAACTGAAAGGTAAAGGAGAATCGATACCAACCGTTAACAAGATTAAAAACCACGGTATAGAAAGAGTATTGCTCGCGACGAATCAAGGAGTTTATGTTTTAAATACAAAAACGCGAAAAGCACAAAAAAAGCTTACTAGCCTTATTAATGAGTACAGAAGTCTAAATGTTTCTGACGTATACTACAGTAAACAATCGGGATGGGTTGTTTCAACAACAGGAAATGGTCTTTTTATAGTTAATATGGATGGCTCTCACTATAATTATACGGAGGATATTTTTCAAAAGAATGCGCTTCTATTTGATGAGGTAAACATTATTTTTAAAGACAATTCGGGAATAATTTGGATAGGAACCCAACGCGGAATTTCAACATTTGACCCAGACAATAAAGGGATATTAGGAGCGGGTCCAAGTGGAAATCCTGAAAAAGGAATACCAACACCAAGTGTTTGGTGTTTGAAAGAGTCCAAAGACGGAAACAGCATTTACATTGGAACAAATAGCGGCGTTTCAAAGTTGAACAGACAAACGGGGAAATACACGCAATACTACCGAAGCAAACTTCAGTCAACCTTTGGAACAGGAGAAATGACCGCCTTATCAATCTGGGACATAAGCGACAAAAAAGTATTGGTGGCTTGCGCAGATGGGCTTTTTGAATTGAACATTAAGGGTAATGACTATACGTATTTAGAAGTTTATAAGAAAGGGAGCGAAGAAACATTAATTCACAAAAGAGCATATTCGATTATACATTGGAAAGGATCTATGTATTTTATTGCGACCAAAGACGGAGTTATCCTATACGATTATCAGACGAAACAGATTAAGACTTTTGAACACGATCCAGAAAAACCGAGTCAAACAATAAGCAAAGGAGTTTGTAGGTTAGCCTATAAAGATAGAAATGGTAGAATTTGGTTTGCCACAAGTACAGGAGGCTTAAATACTCTGTCAGACTTGAATGGAGAGGTAACTATTCGGCCTTATGAATACAATTCAATTTTAAGGAGGGCAAGCAAAGATTACATTAGTTCAATTTACGATGATGGTGAGGGGAACTATTGGATGGGGACTATGGGCTCAGGACTTATTAAATGGAACGAAAGAACAAAGGAAACGACATCATTTAACAAATCCGATGGACTTCCAAATGATGTAATTTATGGAGTGATTTCTGATAATAGTGGTGGGCTTTGGCTAAGCACCAATAAAGGTTTGTGTTCTTTTGGTAAATCGGGGAAAACGTTAAAAAACTATACGGACGTTAATGGGTTAATGAGTAACGAGTTTAACCTCGGTGCTTTTATGAAAACAAAAAAAGGGGAACTTTATTTCGGCGGGATTTACGGGTTTAATTATTTTAATCCGGCAGAGCTAAAGAATACACAGAAAGATATAGGTGTAATTTTCACCAAGTTTAAGCTAGAGAAAGAATGGGTAAAATATGGTGAAGCCGGTTCGCCATTAATAAAACCGGTTTATGAAACGAAAGAAATTTCCTTAAGTTATAGAAGAAGGTCCTTTACGCTCAAGTTCCAGCCTTCAGATTTAAGTAACCCTGAGCTGATTAATTATAAGTGTGCTTTGTCTGGAGAGGCAGATGAAGAAATTTTACTTGGAGAAATGAATGAAATTCATTTCAACGCTCTTGCACCTGGAGACTATGTTCTTAAAGTTTATGCCAGAAGAGGAGATGGAAACTGGAGTTTATCCC
>JABSPC010000342.1 GCA_013215515.1 Crocinitomicaceae bacterium | reverse complement strand
TGGGTCTATTTGCCGATACAAAATTTACTGAAAATATTACTCAACAAATCATCAGTTGAAATATCACCAGTAATTGTCCCCAACTCATACATCGCTTGACGAATATCCATTGCAACGAAGTCAGCTGTGACTTGAGTTTCCAAACCATTATCTGCTTTTTCAAGAACAACAGCCGTCTTTATCAAAGCATCATAATGGCGTGCATTTGAAACAATCGTCTCACTCGCCATGTTGAAATCTCCTTTAACCTCATCGACTAGCATGATTTTCAGGGCATCAATGTTGTCGCCGTTTTTAGCGCTTATCTGGATTCCTTCATTTGTAGTTTCCGAGGCCAAATCAGCCTTGTTGGCAATCATAAAGACCCTCTTGTCTGGATGATCATTACTCAATGTCTCAACCCAGTTTAATACCTCAGATATACTTGCCTCACTGCTGCTATCCGCCAAACAAAGGACGATAGAAGCTTGTTCTATTTTCTCCAATGAACGCTCAATTCCCATCGCCTCAATCTCTTCAGCACCTTCTCTAATTCCAGCCGTATCTATTAGCCTGAAAAGAATTCCTTCAATATTCAGGGTCTCTTCAATAACATCTCTAGTTGTTCCTGCAATATCACTTACAATTGCTCGATCATCACCTAGAAGTTGATTCAACAAAGTACTCTTTCCAGTATTTGGTGCTCCGACAATTGCAACGGGAACGCCATTCTTAATCGCGTTTCCTAATTCGAATGATCTTGCCAACCTCTTAATATGGGTGAGAACATCACTCACTAATTTCTTCAGTTGGGTTCTGTCCGCAAACTCAACATCTTCTTCCGCAAAGTCCAATTCCAACTCAATCAAAGAAGCGAAATTGATCAACTGTTCTCGAAGATCTCTTAACTCATTTGAGAATCCACCACGAAGTTGTTTTAATGCAATTCCATGCGCGCTTTTGGATTGTGATGCGATCAAGTCTGCAACCGCTTCCGCTTGCGACAAGTCCATTTTCCCATTCAAAAAGGCACGTTGCGTAAACTCTCCTGGTTCAGCCATTCGGCCGCCAACCTTGAGCAATGCTTGAATGATCTGCTGTTGAATATAGGGTGAACCGTGACATGAAATTTCAGCACTTTCTTCGCCTGTAAAACTCTTTCCCTCAGCAAAAACAGTGATCAAAACCTCATCGACCAATTCACCGTTATCACTCAATATCGTACCAAAATGAGTGGTGTGTGAGGCCGCATTTTCTAGCGATTTAGAAAACACTTTTGACGCGATTGACCAACTCTCTTTACCAGAAAGTCGAATCATTCCAATTGCACCAATTCCATTTGGAGTTGCTAATGCACAAATTGTATCCTGAGAGCTAATCATGCCGCAAAGATAGTTGAAAACGAAACGTGTCTAACAACTAACTATCTATTCTAACACAAATCAGATTAATCCTAAAGCGCTCAACGTTGCAGTACCTACCAAACCATCAACGGTAAGCCCAGCAGAACTTTGATATTCTTTAACCGCAGCCTCAGTAACATCCCCGTAATATTCGGTAAATGTATGATATGTCCAACATCCGCGAGCGTCTAATGCTTCTTGAATTTGCTTGACTTCAGGACCCCTGTCTCCGTTTTTGAAATATCCTCTGGCAGGAATGGTAAACGATGTCGGATCTGCTTCATCAACTGCTTCTGTTGGCGTACCTCCCAATCCATTTTCTTCGACATATTGGATTGCATCAACAATACTCTGAACAAACGGTTCTTTCCACTCTTCTGTCAACATCAACTTAACCTCGTCTTTATTCGAGTGGAATCCCCCTTCTATTAAAATTGAAGAACAATTTGACTGTCTAAGAATTGCAAAATTTTCTGCCTTTGCGCCTCTCCATTCAGTCATTCCATTCATTGCCGCTTTTACTTTATCACAAAAAACCGTTTGCATATTCTTTGTCGCTTCACTCACTGAACCATTATAAATAAAAATATCTATTCCAGTTGGCGAAGTCCATCCACTTCCATAAGCATTGCTGTGAATTGAAATCAATACACAAGGTGATTCTTTATGTAACTCGTTAGCCCGATTACTTCTTTCTGTAAGACCTATATCACTCTCGCTATCCACAATGTCTTTAGTACTAATATTCAATGCAGATAATGCGTTCAAGATGCGATTTACAACATCTCGATTGTTAACTCCCTCGTACAGTACATATGGAGACCCATCAGGAAATTCTCTATCGTCCCACTCAGGCGAGCGTTTCCCTGAAGTTTGATATACCCCATCAATGATTCCTCCATGACCAGGGTCGAGTAGATACGTGTATCTTGACATAATTTTATTATAAGATTAATAATTCTCACCTATAAATCAACTAGGTTCATTAATATCAGCCACTTGTGCGCGTAACTTGTACGCAAAAAAACCCAACCAATAAATGATTGAGGGCTAATACAATTATTTGTTTTTGCGATTAGTCAACAACAATTCTAAGCTGTGCAATATGATCTGCTGTGTGAACAGTTACCATATAAACACCTGATGGAGCTGAGCTAATATCATAAGACAATTGTGCTTCCCCGAAAGACTTAACCGTTCTTCCACTCATGTCAAATATTTGAACTGATTCAATATCGTAATCAGAAATCAATTTGAATGATTCAGAAGCTGGATTTGGATAAAGAACCAAGTTCAACAATCCGTTTTCTCCAATAGATCCACAAACGTCAACGAAGATTGACCCGTTCGCTTGTCCTACACATCCGTTGCCGTCAACAAACGAATATGTAATTGTATGTGTCCCTGGCCCTGCTGCTGCTGGATCAAATACTCCTCCTGTAATTCCAAGTCCCGTATAAGTTCCTCCTGCTGGAAAGCCTCCTGTTAACGTAAAGAATGGGTCAATATCACAAACGTCTGCGAATGCTGCTAGTGTAACAGTTGGAAGTGGATTTATTGTAAAATCAGATCCGTTATCCGCACCGACTGTAACTGGACTGTCAGACACAACTCTAATTCTATATCCTGTTCCCGCCGCTACAGATCCTGGTACCATTGCCGTAATCATTCCACTGTTTGCCGTGGAAGCTAATGTTCCAATTCCAAGTGGTGCAGCAAATGAACCTGCTCCATCAGATAACTCAGCAGTGTAAATATTACCTCCAGTAAATGTTCCTGTTGAAGTAAAATCAACTTGTAATGTAATTATTGATCCTTCACACCAAGATGTTGGCTGAATGCTGTTTCCTGTAGTAATTGCATTTGATCCGCCACCACCTCCAGTACCAACAATCGTTAATTCATCAATAGAGAGCGCTGGGTCTAAACCTGCGCCACCATTCTGCCATTTAAAGCGAATTTTGAACGCTGCAGCATTATCCCACGCCGCCATCGAAACTGTTTCTTGAGTCCAAGAAGATACTCCTGAATATTCAGTTCCTGTTCCTACCCATGTACTTCCGTCATCCAAGCTATATTCCAAGTTTCCAAATGCTACACCAGTAGATCCCTGACACAAATACCAAAAAGAAACGGTAATGTTTGTATATGACGAAGCATCAATTGAAGTTGCAACCTCACTGTTTTGATTACTTGCTGATCCTGTATCGTAGTTTGCATTACAAACACTTAGCCCTCCACAAACAGTAGTGTTCGTGATGTGCATATATGTTGATTGCGGTGAGTTTGTAAATGAACCCGGTTGATTTGGAGTATCTGGAATAAGTCCTGCAAACCCAGGGTATACATTGTTTACAACCCAGTTGTTTGCTCCAGAACCCGTATTCAATGTCCATTGAGAAGATCCACTCTCGAAATCATCTTGAAATAAGATAGTTTGAGAAAAAGACGCCGTGGCGATAGCTAGGCATCCGCCTAGTGATAGTAGTAGTTTTTTCATCTTGATTAATTTGATTCCCCTAATGTAATTGATTTCTAGTCGATTTCCAAAATCAATTGATAAGCGGTAAATCTATTTACGTTTATTGCGGAAAAACTCTTGCATCAACTTAGAACACTTATAATCAAGAACTCCACTTACCACTTTCGTTTTAGGGTGGTACAGTTCTCCGACTTGTCCTGCTCCTCTTTTTTCATCTTTAGCGGCAAAAACAACTTTGTCAATTTGCGACCAATAAAGGGCTCCTCCACACATAACGCATGGTTCGAGAGTAACATACAAAGTGCATCCTTTCAAATACTTTCCACCGATGAAACCTGCGGCAGCAGTAATGGCTTGCATCTCTGCGTGAGCTGTTACATCCGTTAATTTTTCGGTTAGATTATGACTTCTGGCTATGATTTGATCATTAGCAACGATCACAGCTCCAACCGGAACCTCATTTTGTTCATACCCCTTTTGAGCCTCTTGTAAGGCTTGCTTCATAAAGTACTCGTCGTTGTATGGTGAGATCATTTGAAGTGTTTTAGTTTAGCAAAACTAAATATTAGAATTTAGATTGTTAGACATTCGCACGTCTAAATTCTAATATCTAAACTCTATCTTTACCTCATGAACCAAACCATCCAACCTCTTCAAAAAGGCGACCTAATCGAAATTCTGGCTCCTGCCAAAGCCATCGAGGAAGCTCATGTTGTATTTGCAAAGTCATTTCTTGAAGGAAAAGGGTTTAAAGTTCGAATCAGTGAAAACTGTTTGGGTGAAGACAATTACTTTTCAGGATCTATTTCAGAGCGATTGTCTGATTTTCAAAATGCGGTTGACGATCCTGAAGTGAAAGCTTTTGTATGCGCAAGAGGCGGGTACGGCTGTGTTCAATTGGTAGACAAAATTCAGTGGGCAAATAGTCTCCGTTATCCAAAATGGATTGTAGGATTTAGTGATGTCACTGTTTTTCACCAAAGAATAGGAATAATGGGAATGGAATCCATTCACGGTTCTATGCCTTTAAACTTTAAAAAAAACTCTTCAGACGCACTTCAAACATTAGTGCATGCCTTGACTGGAAATTCTTATTCAATTAAAGTTCCAAGTAATTCAAAGAATAATCTCGGTGAAGCCAAAGGTCGTATTCTTGGAGGGAATTTATCCATTCTCTACAGTCTCTTAGGCACAAATGACGGAATCGATTATTCAAACTCAATCCTCTTTATTGAAGACTTAGCAGAACAAATCTATCACATCGACCGAATGTTTTATGCTTTTAATAAAGCCGGAGTTTTAGATCAAATTAAAGGTCTCGTCGTTGGTGGAATGACAGATTTAAAGGACACAGCAACGCCATTTGGTATGAGCTATGAAGATGTGATTTTATCTCACTTCGAGTACAGAAATATTCCTATTTGCTTCAACTTCCCTGCAGGGCATATCGATGACAACAGAGCGCTGATTTTAGGAAAAGAAGCTTCTCTATCCGTTCAAAAAGAAAAAGTACAATTGAGTTTTTAGAGAATTACAATTCTATTTATTCGGTTAATGTTGTTGTAACTCACCGTTGCGATATAAGATCCTGAAGGCAAATCCGATAACGAAAGTCCATTTTCATGAACCGTCCAAGTACCAACATACGTTCCTGTTGACGAATAAATTTGACATGTTGCCCCCTTTGGAGCCTCAATTTTAACAAGGCCATAAGATGGATTTGGATAGACCTTAACCTCACATTTTGAGCGTTCTACACATTCAGCTCTGAGGCGAGCCATTTTAAAAATTTCCATTTCCTCTTCCTGAGAAAAAGAGAAGGATGCCAAAAGAAGCATCGGGACTACAGTTAAATTTTTCATGTCATGGAGATTAACAGTTCGCTAGTGTAACGGCTATAATTACTTTTGTTACGCGTGCCTAGCTTATTAATACTAGTTGTTATCTTTATTTCGCTCGATTAACGGCCTTAATATGTTGTGTTTTCAGAGTCACAACCGCTGATCGAGCGAAGTCGAGGGTAATTCCCAATTGAACTATTTAAAACCATTCTAAATAAGGTTAGCGTAGCCATCAATTTTTAGTATCTCTTAAATTTGTACAACAATTTTATTGAACGATAAAAAACAACCATGAGTAAATCAGCAATTCTAAAGTCATCAATCGCCAAAAAATGGTGGATGGCATTAACCGGTTTATTTCTTTGCCTCTTCTTGGTTGGTCACTTGTTGGGAAACTTACAGCTGATCATGATAGACGGCGTTGAAGGAAAAAGAGCCTTTAATGAGTATGCATATTTCATGACGCACAATCCGCTGATTAAAATCATGTCTTACTTAACGTACCTATCAATTCTATTTCACGCAATTGATGGTATCTACATTACAATTCAAAACAAAAAAGCGCGCCCTATCAATTACGCTTACAACAAACAAGGAGCAAGCGCAAAGCTTCCTTCACGTTACATGGCTATTTTAGGAAGCGCAATCTTAATCTTTATCGTTTTACACATGAGTGCTTTCTGGGGGAAAATGCACTTCGATGAAATAGCATTGCACTCTGAACAGGTATATCAGCCCAAACAAAACCCTCTAACGGGAGAGTTCAATGACACGTTGTATCAATCTTACTACACCTCAACAGGTTCGTACTTATCAGTAGACGAGTACATCGTGAAAAACGGGACAGAAATTCACCAGAATCCTGAGAGACAAGAGGAAGTTTACAATAACTACTATGAATCGTATAGTATTGATGCTCCTGCTTACGAATCACAAAGTTCAAAAAACCCAAAAAAAGCAGAAGGATACAAAGACCTTCACTCATTAACTCTAGCCTACTTCGGACATGATAAAACGAATGAAGCAGGAATAAAAGCAAACGAATACGCTTTGTTAGCTACCATTCTTTATGTTCTTGCTATGCTTGTTTTGGCTTTCCACTTGTGGCATGGCTTTGCTTCTGCATTCCAATCGTTAGGATTGAAAAACAAAAAATACACACCATTAATTTCAGGGTTTGGTATGGCGTTCTCGGTTTTAATACCGCTTGCCTTCGCAATCATTCCAATCGTATTATTCCTGAATAGATAGAATTTAAAGACTTGAAATTATGTCAGTATTAGACGCAAAAGTACCAGAAGGTCCAATTAAAGATAAATGGACAAATTATAAAAATCACATTAACCTGGTTAACCCTGCCAACAAACGTCTTATAGATGTTATCGTTGTGGGAACTGGATTAGCTGGAGGTTCTGCTGCAGCTTCTCTTGCGGAGATGGGATACAATGTAAAAGCATTTTGCTTCCAAGATTCTCCAAGACGTGCGCATTCAATTGCGGCGCAAGGTGGAATCAACGCAGCAAAGAACTATCAAAACGACGGAGATTCTGTTTACCGTTTGTTTTATGATACCGTAAAAGGTGGTGATTACCGCTCACGTGAAGCAAACGTTTATCGTTTGGCAGAAGTGTCAGCGAACATCATTGACCAATGTGTTGCACAAGGTGTTCCTTTCGCCCGCGATTATGGTGGACTCTTAGACAACCGTTCATTCGGTGGTGTTTTGGTTTCACGTACATTCTACGCTAAAGGTCAAACAGGACAGCAATTATTATTGGGTGCATATTCCGCAATGAACCGCCAAATAGGTAAGGGCAAAATCAAAATGCACAACCGCCACGAGATGTTGGAGTTGGTTAAAGTTGACGGAAAAGCTAGAGGTATCATCGCAAGAAACATGATCACAGGTGAACTTGAAAAACATTCTGCTCATGCCGTTGTTATCGCATCAGGTGGATACGGAAATGTATTCTTCCTTTCTACAAATGCGATGGGGTCTAACGTTACTGCCGCTTGGCAAATTCATAAAAAAGGAGCCTACTTCGCAAACCCTTGCTATACTCAAATTCACCCAACATGTATTCCCCGTTCAGGTGATTATCAGTCGAAATTAACCTTGATGTCTGAGTCACTAAGAAATGACGGTCGTATTTGGGTGCCAAAAAACATGGAAGATGTGATGGCGATCAGAAAAGGAACTAAAAAACCTACTGATTTGTCAGCAGACGAAAGAGATTATTACTTAGAACGCCGTTATCCTGCTTTCGGAAACTTGGTTCCTCGTGATGTTGCGTCTAGAGCTGCTAAAGAAAGATGTGATGCTGGATATGGCGTAAACGAAACAGGTGAAGCTGTTTATCTTGATTTCGCTTCTGCCTTCCAACGATATGGAAAAGAAAAAGCATTGATTCAGGGTGAAGAGTCTCCTTCAGAAGTTCGTATTCTTGAACTAGGACGTGCAGTTATCGAAGATAAGTACGGAAACCTATTCCAAATGTATGAGAAGATCACTGATGAAAATCCATACCATACACCAATGATGATTTATCCAGCCGTTCACTACACAATGGGGGGAATCTGGGTTGATTATAATTTGATGACTACAATTCCTGGTTGTTACGCTGCGGGAGAAGCAAACTTCTCTGATCACGGAGCAAACAGACTTGGAGCATCTGCGTTAATGCAAGGACTTGCTGACGGCTATTTCGTTCTTCCTTATACAATCGGTGATTACCTCGCCGATGACATTAGAACAGGTGAAATTCCAACGGATTCTCCGGAATTTGACGAAGCAGAAAAAGCTGTAAGAGGTCGTTTAGAAACTTTCATAAACAACAAAGGAACGAAGTCGGTTGACCATTTCCATAAATTACTAGGTAATGTAATGTGGGATAAGGTTGGGATGGCTCGAAACGCACAAGGGTTGACAGAAGCGATCGCTGAAATCAAACAAATTCGCGCAGACTTCCATAAAGACGTTTTCGTTCCTGGCGGGATGAATGAATTGAATCCAGAACTTGAAAAAGTAATGAGAGTTGCAGATTTCATGGAGCTTGGTGAACTTTTCGCAAACGATGCTTTGCAAAGAGCTGAATCTTGTGGTGGTCACTTTAGAGAAGAGTCTGCAGAATTAGACGGACCTCAAAAAGGAGAAGCTAAACGTGATGATGAAAATTTCAAACATGTCTCCGCTTGGGAGTGGACAGGAGATCCAAGTGCGTCTAAAATGCACAAAGAAGAATTGACGTTTAACGATATTGAGCTGAAACAACGTTCATATAAATAGAGAAAGAAATGAAAATAACACTGAAAATTTGGCGTCAAAAAAACGCTAACGACAAAGGAGGAATTCATACTTACTCTTTAGATAATGTTTCTGGACACATGTCATTTTTAGAAATGATGGATGTACTTAACGAGCAAATCATTATTGAAGGAAAAGAAGAGCCTATCGCATTCGATCACGATTGTCGTGAAGGAATTTGCGGAGCATGTTCAATGCATATCAATGGTGAGCCACACGGACCAGATCGTGGAGTAACGACTTGTCAGTTACACATGAGAAAGTTCAACGATGGAGATACTATTTACATTGAGCCGTTCAGAGCAAAAGGTTTTCCCGTTATTAAAGATTTAGTTGTCGACAGAACGGCTTTCGATAGAATTCAACACGCTGGTGGATTTATCTCTGTTCCAACTTCTGGAAATACACAGGACGCAAATGCTATTCCTGTCCCAAAAATTGACG
>JABSPC010000341.1 GCA_013215515.1 Crocinitomicaceae bacterium | reverse complement strand
TTAGCGTAAATCCAGCACAATGTCAATAGTTAGGAGCAAACAAGAAGGATCAATTTAGGGGATGGTTATTTTACTTTGCCAATTAAACACAGCTTATACAATGGGCATCTTTAGGCAAAGTTCGTCTATTAATGATAACGACCGTGTAAAGCACATAAGTGTGTAACACAATTGTATTATTCTCAACTAATATAGTACATTTATGTTACACACATTTAATGCAAAAATTATTAATTAAATACCGATTTCAAGGATTTCCATATATCGTAGCAGATGGCAAAGGTATATTTTATCAACTTCCCCACAGCACGAATAGTTATTATAAATCCTTTAGACAATTAAATCGGATTCTCAATAATGGAATAACAGAAGGATACAGAATTAACAGAAAGTTTGTGTCAGTTCTTCAATTGAGAAAAATAGCTTATATATCAAACGATATAATAAAAGTTGAGAATCTTGATGAAAAATTGCCTTTTTAAGGGAGCCCTAATCGTAGATATAAAACATCTAATTCTCAACTTGAAAGAAGAATTTAATCAACATTACTTTGTGTCACATTTGTGTATTGGACTATCAAACCCTTATAAACGCTATATAATTACTTTTTGTGCCGGAAAGTAAGTGCTACTTAATTAAGCTTTAATCCTACAGCAGCTTTTGCCTCTTTGGTTTTACAATAATCGGAAGCTCTTTTTCCAAACGAATCTTTAATTTTTTCTGAAGCGCCGTTTCTTTTAAGAAGGAGAATCATCTCAACATTATCGGACATGCACGCATACATAAGTGCAGTTGTCCCGTTTAAACTAGTAGTATTAACATCTGCGTGACGGAGAATAATTTCTTGAGAAGCAAGAATATAGTCAAACTCACAAGCATACATTAGGGGTGTTTTTCCTGCAATATTAAGATCGTTTAAACCAACGAGGGTGTCGTTCTTGTGATTTGGCCAGAACGAATAATACGTTTGTAAAGCGGTCAAAAAGGAGTTCTCATCAACCATGTGATTATTGGCCTTTAACAGGGAAAAGTAGTCTAAAATTTCATTTTTTAAATCACAAGGATCAACCATGAAATAAAGAGGGTTGTAAATGGCGAATTGGCAGGTGTCTATATAGTTGCGAAGCTCTTCTTTTCGCTTGTTATCACAATAAAAACCAAATGAATGGGCAAGCTCATAATACGAATTAAGCTCTTCCTCCATGGAAGGAGAGTAGTCGATAATATTGAACCGAGCTGTACCCGTTTTTTTATTCCACCAAACAGCATGCGGGCCGTAAGGGAGATTTTCAACACCATGTCTACCATAGCGATAACTTTCTGCGGGAGCAATGTTGACGTATTCAGAAGTAGTGTCCAAGTGTTTTATGGTTGCATAGTGTGCACCAGGTTCAAGTTTTATTATTAGATGCATTTTAGAAACGTCGGATCCTTTAAAAATTGCTTTGTAAACAAGATTATTAGAGGTGTCAGAAAAAACACTTATTTCGAAATGGTAGGGTCTATTTGTTCTTGGCTCTTCGTTAAAAAAGGATTCGTCAAACATTCCAGAGATACTTACGGGAAAAGTGTTTACGGAACCAAGCGGCTTTTTTTCATCGGGATAGTTTAAATATTCATATTTCAGACGCTTAAACTCAGAAAGTTCTTTGAGTTGTTCATTAGAAAGATCGTTGTTTAAAAAAACAAGCTCGTTGAGGTAAACAGAAGAGTATACTTCATTGGGAACAGATGAGAGCAGGTTATCATTAATCCAGAGCGTAGACAACCGGCTTAAATTTCCAATTCCTGTCGGAAGTTCTTGTAGCTGGTTAAAGTCAAGCTTAAGTGTTTTCAATTGCTCCAACCCCCACAAGCCATTTTGCAGAGCACTTATTTTGTTGTGACTTAAATCCAGCAGTACAAGATTTTTTAGTGCACCTATTTTTTCTGAAAGAATGGAAATGTAGTTGTGACTTGCATTTAGAATTGTTAAATGATCCAATTCGCATAATTCTTTTCCAAGGACATTGAGCTTGTTTCTTGCAATGTTGAAATGTGATAATCGTTCTAAGCCTTTAATTTCTTTTGGAAGTTGTGTTATTTGATTGTAACTAATATTAAGAGATTCCAAAGATTCCAAACGGGCAAGAACAAAAGGAAAGTCAAGGAATTGATTGTTCTTTAAGGTCAATGATTTTAGTTTTTTCAGCTTCCGCAAAGACTTAGGAAGGGTGGATAACTTGTTGTTTTCTGTTTCCAGAATGACCAAGTTGCTTAATGAACCAATTTCTTCAGGAAGCTCTGTCAATGCGTTGTTCTTAATCTCGAGATACTTTAAGTTCTTTAATTTTCCGATGCCTGCAGGTAAACTCTTTAAAGCCAATCCGTTTAACATAAGGCGTTCCAAACTTTCGATTTCCCAAATTACGTCCGGCAAACTTTCCATTGGGTTATTACTTAGGTCCAACGTTACTAGGTTTTTTAGGTCGGCGAGTTCTTTTGGAAGTGTCTTGATATTGTTTTGACTTAGTCCTAGAACCCGCATGTTTACAAAGCGGTTGATTGAGCTCGGAACACTGTCAAGGCCGCGCTGGTTTAAGAGCATTCTTCCAACTATTTTTGGGTTTGACAAGCCGGATTCTATAGATGAGAAATAGCCATTAACAACTTGAGACTGTGATGAAAAAGAGAATAAAGCGAGAGTAGTAATGATTAAAAGTGCTTTCAACAATTGTTTTTTGGTCAATATAACTCAAAATATGGGCTTAGTTACCAGTGTTTTTTGGGTCAAGTTAATTTTTAGGGGGACTAAGCAAAAAGAGTGGCAATTCTAAACAGGCTTTACTTTGCCATTCTCATAATAAGACTCCCAGATGCCGTCTTCATCACCTTCATCAAAATCACCTTTGAGCGACAATTTTCCGCTTATATGGTAGTACAACCAAGTACCATCTTTCCAACTGAATGAGCTTTCATCGGAGCAAAAGTAATTTACTTCTTCTTTTAGCTCACCTGTTTCATAAAACTCTTTGCGAGCTCCACAACGGCGACCATCAATATAGGTCACATAACTTCCGCTTCCCCCACTTTTGTAGTACCATTTCCAAAGTCCTGACTTCTTCCCTAGAGTATAATTTATAGTCTCAGAGAGCTCCCCAGATTCATAATACTCTTCCTATTCTCCAGATTTTTCAGAATAGCTATAAAACTCTTCGTTCTTAATTCCACCACTTTCGTAGTAGTTCGCCCATCTTCTTGCGGGCTCATCGTTTTCCCAAGATCTGGCTGATGAAGGGTTCCCGTTTTTCAAAATAATAGATCCAATCACCGGTCCTTTTTTGGTCTTTCCAATAACCGACACTTTTTAAAGGGCCGTCAATCCACCTACTCTCGCCAGGGTAGTACGTTTTCGATTGCACTTCTGATGTACAAGCTAGAACGAAAAGAAGGAGTAAAGAAATACGGATTTTATAGAGCATGTTATTGATCGTTATATTTTGCAAATTTCGGAATAATAATTCAACATGGAAAGGATCATTTTTCAGAGAAAATTATATTGTTTACCAATTGGGTCATTTCCACTTAAATAGAACTAGCAAATTTTGTGCTAGACGGGATTAACCACATAAATTTCACACAATAAATCCCTCAAAAACCACAATTCCCTTTGTTGAATAGCTTATTTTTGCCTAAAACAGCATTATGAGATTATCTCTCCTTTCATTACTCCTTATTGTCGGGTCATTTGTTCAGGCACAACAAACGTACGTTCCAGACGATAATTTCGAAGCTTTTTTGGAAGGAAACGGAATGGGGAATGGAACTCCAAATGATGATTATGTGACAACTGCTAACATTAGCGGGGTTAACTCTTTAATCTGTGGAGGAATTAGTATTGCTGATATGACCGGGATTGAAGACTTTACATCTCTATCTACGTTGTACTGCTTTGACAATAACCTTACGCAGCTGGATGTAACCAACTGTCCTGGTCTCTCTGATTTGCGTTGTTACAACAATGATATTCTGGGCTTGGATTTGTCAAACTGTGCTGGTTTGAGTACCCTCCTTTGTTATAATAACTCATTAACAGTGCTTGATGTCACAAATAATTTATGGCTGTCTGATTTAAGCTGTTATGACAACTTTCTTTCGGTATTAGATGTAACAAACAATGGTAATTTAATATTGCTAATTTGTTACGATAATCAACTGGCCTCTTTGGATGTCACGCAAAATTCGAATTTGACTGCTTTGCGTTGCCACGAGAATCAATTAACAACGTTGGATGCTTCTCAATGCCCATCGCTTAACAGCCTATATTGTAATGACAATTTATTAACGTCGTTAAATGTAACACAGACTTCTTTGTTGTCAGATTTACGTTGCTACAACAATGATTTGACAGTATTGGATGTGACGGATTGCCCAGCATTGGCTTTATTGTTGTGTAATGATAATGAGTTAACGTCATTGGATGTAACTCAAAACCCGGCACTTGTGGATTTGTTTTGTCATGACAACCAACTGGCTTGTTTGCAAGCGAACAATGGCATGAATATTAATTTGGACTGCGTGAATAATCCATTGGTTTGTGCCACCGTGGTAAACATAACATGGGCCGCTGCGAATGCAGCATATGACATTGGGGTGACTTTTGATGTTGCGTGTTTTTTCACTTTAAACAATGATGTTGACCAAGATGCTACCACATTAACGGCGGAACAAGGAGGTGCTATTTACCAATGGTTGGATTGCGATGACAACTATGCCGTTATTGACGAAACGGGTCAGTCTTATAGCCCTTTGGCAACAGGTTCATTTGCGGTTCAAATCACCTACACGGATCCTTGTGGAAGCGTTCATGTTGACACTTCATCTTGCCATTTTCATTATGTTGCGCCAGACGAGACGTCTATTGGTGAACTTTCGAGTAGTGAGGTTGAGCTCATTACGATTACAGACTTAACCGGTAGAGAGGTTCCATTTAAAACGAACACTGTTCTTATCTATATTTACAACGACGGAACAACAAAAAAAGTATTCAAGATAGAATAAGATTCTTCCTGAATACTTTGAGTCGAGAGCAATAGCAAACTATTTTTTCTTGTATGTCTTGAAGGCAAACTTGCCATCGGAGACTTTTTTGCCACCCATTTCAAAACCAACAATGCTTCCAGATAGAACATATTCCGTCCCGAGGTAATCATTTGTCTCTCCTTCTTCAGAGTCCTTTACAATGCACGTTGTTGAATAATCTTCCCCTTCATAAGTGATGATACTTGGAAATTTTTGGCCGTGAAGTGATTTTACCCCGGCTTTAATTCGTTCGCTGAGATCCGTAAATTGAAGGGTAAATCCTTCTTTAGAATAATGTATCTCTGTAATACCAGAAATATGGTCATCGCTCCAGCTAGCGTTTTCTGCCTCTACTTTAATAGCGTCTCCGCCTTTTACATTAAGGATTACGTAATTTTTTGCCAAGTTAGTTTCTTCTGAATTTTCTGAGTCTTCCCCTCCGCAAGAAACTGCCGTAAGAGTTACTGTTGCCAATAGGACAAGCGCTAATAGTTTTGTCATTTATATGTTTTTGATTTTAAAGAGGACAAATATAGAAATTTAAGATCGTAAGGCTTCTACTTTGTTGCTTTTGCCAACTCTCTTTTCTTAACGTCCGAAATTTCTCCAGTTTCAGCATAGGCTTTCAAATATTTCATGAAACCATGGATGGCTTTTGTAAAGTTTTTTTTCATCATTCCACCAAGCAATAGCCCTCCTATTCCTGATGCATTTGCGGAAATGTTAGAACTAACACGACAGGTAGAATCATTGATATTTTCAACTTTTAATGGGTTTTGAATTCCAGAGACAAAGGCAGGCAATTTTTTTGAAGCTGCCGACCATGATATTTCTTGTTTAAGCTCATCAAAATGAATGATTCGTTCATCTAAGTCTCCGAGTCCAGGAACTTCGCAAAACCGACCACCGGTAGGTGCATTTGTGTATTTTTTTGAAACATTTTTGTTTTCCCACGAGCGATTGATCCCCCTTGCCCAAACACTAATATTAATAAAGTTAGGGCCTATGATATCCCAAGCCTTGTCAGAACTTGTGTTGATCTCTATCGAATGGTTTACGTTTAATTTTTTCATTTTAATTTGGTTTTAGGTTACACTACAAATTTAATGAAGTGTGTTAAAGCTCATAATAGTCCAAGTTCGTACCAGTTTGGGTCAAGTTTAAATCTTGTGCAAATTGCTAACTTTACCCCAAACTTGTTTAATGCGATTTTCATTAATAATAATTTTCCTTGTAATTCTCTTTGCTTCTTGTTCAACGCAAGAACAAAAAGACCAGCTAGTTAAGAAAGAAAAGCAAACAGGGGTTCCTGCCTCGAATGAAGCAGTGGTTCGAACCATGAACCGCCAAGAAGCACCCAAAGACAATTTTCAGTACGATCCGATTAAGGTTGTTGAGGCTGTTTTTGAGGCGGCTAGAACAAAAGATTATTCTGTGTTATCAACGCTTTGTGATCCCTTGGGAGAAAACGATGACCCTACTTCTCACATGTGTGATGTTGGCAACGCAACCAAAGAGCGAGAGGAAGATTTCATTGAGTACTTCAGTACAGGAAGTGTAGTTGGGGAAGTAAAAATTGAAGGGAATACAGCTTCTGTTCCGATTAAGTTTGGCCCGAATGGCGAATTGGATGAAGTTTTTGTATTGGTACTTCGTAACGGAATGTGGTATTTAGGGCAGATCTAAAAAAGAAAGCCACTCTCTGTTGAACTGAGAAAGGCTAAATCTATTCGTAATTGAATCTTGCAACTAGGTCAGCCCCGTATCAGAGGCTGTCCGTCGACAGACGGGCTTTCGCTCTCCATAGTTGAGACCCTCGAAGGCAACCCCAACCAACGAAATTTTATTGAAGAATAAAATTTAATGTACTACTTGAATAAAGCCATGTTTTTGCTCTTCTTGGCCATTTAAATATACCACGTCAATAATATAATAGTAAGTGCCTTCATTAACAATGTTTCCTGATTTAGTAGTGGCGTCCCAATGGTCGTTCAACGACGTTAGTTCCTTTACCTTGTTTCCCCACCGGTTAATAATTACACAATGGAAAGAGGCTAGACTTTCCGCAGTAACAAACCAAGTATTATTTCCATTTGTAGATGAGGTTGAAACAACATTTGGAACGAAAATGGAACAATTTTCTCCAACAAAAAGAATAAATGCAGTGTCTTGATAACAGCCGTTTTGAACAATTAATGAAAAGGTGTTTGTTACCACATCATTGAAGGTAACGATTTGATCTCCACAATCGATACTCGTTGTTCCGTTTCCGAAATCCCAAAAACAGTTTTGAAAAGGACCTCCAATACTCATATTACTCAGTGTTACTGTTTGAGGAACACAACCAGTTGAAATATCGATTGCAATACTTGCCTGGATAGGAGCCGCGACACTAATGTTTGTTACAATTATCGAATCGCACCCTGTTGAAACGGATTGAATTGTGGAAGTTTGACTTTCTGCAACAAGGATGTTTGTTGATGTTGTTCCATCCGGAAACGTAAAATCGTCTCCAGCACAGACCGTTTTATCGAATTGGACTGTCGGGATTGTATGTAAATTCAGGCTGGTCGTAATAAGAGAATCACAGCCAGTTACAGAAGAAATCAAAGTAGAGGTTTGACTGGTTGGAGAAATTATATTTGTTTCCACGGTGCCGTCAGGATAGGTGAAACTTGACCCAGGACAAACTAGGGCATTAACCTGAATAGTTGGGTTTGGTTGAACCGTTAAATTGGTCGTAATAACTGAGTCACAACCTGTCACAGATGAAACTAAGGTAGTAATGTTGGATTCATTTACTTGAATATTGGTAGATGTAGACCCATCAGGATACGTGTAGCTTCGTCCCTCGCAAATAGAGGCATCAATTGATTCAAACACTATTGGATTCAAAATAATATTCAATTCTGTTGAGCAACTGAAGAGGGAGTCACCAACGGTTAAAATGATAGGGATGTTTCCCGTTAGGCCTGTTGGGTCAAACATTCCAGTGATTGAATCAACATTTACTCCAGAGAAAATTCCGGTGTTAACCGTCGTTAAATTTAGATCAATTGGCGTTGTTGATCCCTCGCAAAGAATAGGCGGTGTCCAGTCAGAATTACAAATTGCAGGAGGAACAGCAATTCCAATTCCACATGCCCAGATACCATTTATAAGGTTCATCCCACTGCCTGGTTGTAAAAGACCATCAAATGAAGAGCACAATACATCAATAGTCACTGCTGGACCGTCAACGATTAACTCGATTGTCCAACATTCAGAAGGTTCACCATATGCTAAAAAAACGGAAGCAGCTGAGTTTCCCCAATCACCATATACAACTTGATTTGATGAATTTATATAGCCGTTAATGCTTATTCCTGAAGAGTTTCCTGTTAGAAACGGTGGGGCTATTTCTATAACATTTGCACCATTAACCGTAATGATTATTCCAAAAACACTGGCTTGATTAAATCCGTTGCCATTTGAAACGAATTCACAAATGTTAATTGTCAATAAATATTGACCGTTTCCAATATAGACATTGGAAACGGTCCCATTAAGCCCATCACAACCGTATGTTGGGTTACAAATAAATAAACAATAGAATAGGGCTAAACAAAGAAAATGTTTCATATTACGGAGTAATTTTTAATTCCTCAATTAGGGTAGCGCCCAAGTTGAACCACCATCTGCAGTAACAATGCTCGGAACAATCAGGAATAGAAATAAATATGCTTCATAAATTTTAATTTTTGTAAGTTAATTAGTTAAATGTTTGCTAACGTTTTGCGCTTTGAAAAGCAGGGCTTTTTCTCGAATATATACACATAAAAGATGTGCAATTGTATTCACCCTCCAACTTTACTAACTAATCATTTATAGCTTAATAAGCTCAT
>JABSPC010000340.1 GCA_013215515.1 Crocinitomicaceae bacterium | reverse complement strand
GAAATAGGTTCAATATTAACGATTGTGTAATGCTCGATTAAATACGACGGAAGTAATAATTCCATCAATGATGTTAGCTCTGAATTCATGATCCCAAAAGTAAGAAATCATGATTTACCCACAACTTTTTGCATTGACCCGAGTTTAGACGCCTTTGGTTTAGATCCCAATCGTCTAAATTCTAACAGTCTAACGAACCCGTTACCAATAATTCATTATATTAGCGACGAACCAAAAATCACTATTTAATGAAAGTATTAGGAATAATCGGTGTAGTCGTTAGTATTATTGCGCTTGGATTAGGAGCATATTTACAATTTTCTGTTGCTCCAGCAGCGAATGAAGCGGATATAAAATATGAACGAATGGCAGCTCTTCATGGAGAGGCGTATTACACGTCTGCTGAAGGACGGGCGGATCAAGAAACGGCGCGTCAAAACATACCAGCTGGCGAAATGGTACTTCTGGCAGGAGGACTTGCGTTTATTTTAAGCATCGTGCCAGCTATCAAAAAACAAAAAGTCGCTTGGATTGGTGTAATATTCGGATTAGGAGCACTGCTTCTTGGAGCTGCGCACGGAACACATATGTTTTCTTAAACGATAATTCGATTACTCGATCTTTCGATAGTTTGATTACTCGAACCTTCGAAAGATCGAGTAATCGAATCTAATGAGCATCCAGCCAATTGTCGCCAACTTCCATTTCAACCTCCATCGGAACCGCAATTTCGACAGCAGATTCCATTTCGTATTTAACCAATTTCTGTAATTGTTCGATTTCACTTTCATGAACATCGAAGACCAATTCATCATGTACTTGAAGAAGCATTTTTGATTTCATATTCGCTTCTTTCATTGCTCCGTCAACACCAATCATTGCCATTTTGATAACATCTGCCGCAGAACCTTGAATAGGTGCATTCACAGCATTTCGCTCTGCAAATCCTCTTACAACAGCATTCGCTGAATTAATATCTTTCAAATATCTACGGCGCTTCATGATCGTTTCAACATATCCATTTTCGCGTGCTTTCGCCACTGTTTCTTCCATGTAACCCTTGATCGTTGGATATTGATCAAAATAAGAATCGATTATTTGCTTTGCTTCTTTTCTAGAAATCCCAAGATTTTGCGCCAACCCAAATGCCGATTGCCCGTAAATAATTCCAAAATTTACTGCTTTTGCCGAACTACGTTGATCTCTTGTAACATCATCCAACGCAACATTGAATACCTTGGCTGCTGTAGCTTTATGAATATCCTGACCCTCTTTGAACGCTGCAATCATATTCGCATCTTCACTCAAAGCCGCTATAATTCTCAATTCAATTTGAGAATAATCTGCCGCCATTAACTTAAATCCTTCGCCTCTTGAAATAAATGATCTTCGAATCTCTTTTCCTTTCTCTGAACGAATTGGAATGTTTTGAAGGTTTGGATTTTGTGAACTCAACCGACCTGTAGCAGCCACAGCTTGTTTATAATTGGTGTGAATTCTACCATCTACTTGATCCATTAATCCTGGAAGT
>JABSPC010000034.1 GCA_013215515.1 Crocinitomicaceae bacterium | reverse complement strand
ATGTGAAATTACAATTTGTAGATTGAATTCAGAGTCAAGCGATCAAGGAATATTCAATTAGTCTTTAACAACATAAATAAACCCATCCTTTTCAGCAAGCTCTCCGTTTACTAACGTTCCGACTAACTTATAGAAATAAACGCCTTCAGAAACTGGATTTCCACTTTGAGCCATTCCATCCCAAAGCAAAGTTCCTGTAGTGTTAACCTCCTCATGAACAGGATTCCCCCAACGATTAAGAATGAATATATCGAATTGCTCAAAAATTGCGGCTGGAAGGGTAAACAAGTCATTCGTTCCATCATTGTTAACTGTAATAACATTTGGTAGACTGAAATCTCCATTGACTATTACAAATGAGGAATAAATATCGAAACAACCGTTAATATCTGTTACTGTTAAAGTTATTGGATAGGTCCCTGGTAATCCAAAAGGTTGAATTAATGAAACTCCACTATTATTTATAGTTGTATCACCATTCAAATCCCAAATCCATGTTACTATTGGCGAAGACGTGAATGATGATTGATCATCAATTGTAAAGACCGTTCCAATTGGGCCTTCGAGCGGATATTCATCAAAAAGTGCTTCTAGTCCATTTGTTATAATTACAATTGAATCTAATGGAATTACTACCTCACATCCTAATGAATCAATCAACGTTGCAACTGGATAATACACGTCATAATTCATGTAGGAATAATTAAAAAGATTTGTGTCGTTAATCGTCTGACCATCTCCTAAATCCCAAATAATATCCGTGACACTCACTAAATTTTGAGCTTCAAATTGATATGTTTTACCGCAGATATCGCCCAAATCAATCCAATCCGGATCTCCTGACGGGCCGAAAATAGTTAGATAATCGACCAAAGTAGTGTCACTTGTACAGCCGAATTCATCAGTAATTGTAAGCATAGCTGAATAAGTCCCGGCAAAAACATACGTATTACTTGGGTCCTGAAGGGTTGAGAATTTCCCGTCTCCAAAACTCCAACTCCAATTCGTCAAACTCCCATAACTATCGCTGATATCTGTGAAGTCGGCAAATACCGGTGGACATGTAAAATCTCCTTGTGCATTTACATTTGCTCCAGTTAAATCAAAATCAATTTCAGCTCTCGGCATGGATACGACAATGTCTTGATTGGTAGAATCAACACAGCCATTTGCATCTGTTGTAATTAACTGTACATTATGAATTACTGAGTTGTATGAAGAACTGGTTACTTCATCAAAGGAGCTTGAAAAATCAGTATTTGTACCTACCTGCCACCCATCCAAATTCCAGACATAATTAGTAGCTCCACTACTTGTATTCGATGTTGTAAAAACCTCTAAATCACAAACAACTGAATCCAGAATAAAACTGGCCACTGGTTTGGTAATTGTCATGTTCACACTCGTCGAAGGAGAAACACATCCAAATTCGTCAGTGACCACCAACGACGTTGTGAAAGAGCCTTCTGTGGTAAATGCATAATTCGTATTTGTCCCAACATTAGTTGTAACCTGCGTTGACAGATCGGGGAACGTCCACAGGAAACTGCTAAATGGCACTCCATTTCCAACAACAACTGAAGAATTCGCATAACCAACAGTAATTGGAGCACATCCCGTAATATCGGATGGAGTTATTCCGGCCTGAGGAAGCGCCAATGCATTCATATTTATGAATGAAATTGTATCACTGCAGCCAACGGCATTTGTAGCTGTGAGTAAAATGTCAAACTGACCAAATGAGTTGTATGTATAACTCGTAGGAGAACTAGCTGCCGAACCGCCATTGCCCATATTATATGAAAATGTTCCAAATGGATGTGACGATGTAGAAGTACTGGTAAGATCAATTGGTGATCCAACACAAGTTGAATCATTGGATATGGTAAACGCTGCAATAGTCTGTGAAATATGAATCTCAACTGTTGTACTATCCGAACAACCCGTTGTATTATTTATTATTACTTGCTCTATTATGTATGAACCATAAGAATTATAATCATGCGTAGTTGAACCCTGATCAGCATCATCGATGTCAGGATCGTCAAAATATGTAAAAGTACCATCTCCCCAGTCCCAAACCATTTCGGCATCATCCGGAAGCTCTCCAATTATTGAATTATCCGTTACTCCGACATTTACAGGGAACGAAACTGGATTACAATACAAGGTCATATCAGGTGTAAAAATTGAAATGGGCGCTTTAATATAGACAGCCTGTGACATTATCAACGTATCATAACACCCTCTCCATTCAACCACCAATGTCACATCAAAATAACCTGTATCTGATGGGTACGAATAGGATGGACTTTGCTGAGTGCTCGTTCCACCATCACCAAAATCCCAATAGTAATTTACTTCTCCTGGACCTGGTGTTCCATTAAATGTCGTTGAATCAATAAAATCAATTGGTGTTTTAGCACATTCAATTATTGGATTAACTGAAAAATTAACAACATCAATAGAACCTACTTGAATCGTATCCGTCAAAGTTAAAGTCGATGTGCAACCACTTGCTGTAAATACTGTTAATGTAACTGAATACACCCCTTCTGTATAAATATGTGGAAGTGGGAACTGTCCTGAACTTATAGGGCTTCCATCTCCAAAATCCCACAACCATGTAGTTAATGAATCAACAATAGGGTTTGGAGCAGTCGAACCATCCGTAAACGTGACAGTTAAGGGGGCACAGCCGTTGTATTGATCCATAGAAAATTGAACTACGGGAGTACTAATATCGATTAAGTTAAAATCAGTAAAAGTTGCGGAACACCCATTTGCATCAGTCATTGTAAGTGAAACTGTAAACAAACCTTCAATACTATATACCTGAGGAAGTGGATTGGCTCCAGTGAAAACATTACCATTTCCAAAATCCCAATCATATGTAACGCCTCCAACAGAAGTATTTGTAAAAGTTACCGTCAACGGAGCACACCCCGAAGTAATATCAGCAGTAAAACTTGGAGTTGGAAGTGGATTAATGGTAATGTCGTGGGTGACTACATCTGTACATCCTGACCCTGTATTTTGTGCTGTTAAAGTAACTGTATAAGTACCTGGAGCTACATAGGTATTCGTAGGGTTTTGTTGAGTTGAAGTCTGACCATCTCCAAAATCCCAATTCCATTGATTAGAACCTACGGTTGAAGCGTCGATAAACGAAATCACTGAATTGACACAGCCAGAGAGAGGTGCAGTAAACTCTGAGGAATAATCCGAAACGACAATATTCTGGTTGAAAGAATTGGTACAACCTGTTGCCGTGTTAGTAACTACTAAAGTTGCATTAAACGTTCCTGCAGTGTTATATGTAACGGGAGTTGGATTTTGCAAATTAGACGTTTGTGAATTCCCAAAATCCCAGTTATATGTAATTGAAGCTCCGGTAGACGAGGTATTGGCAAATACAACATCAAAAGGAACAGTACAGCCATTTCCGGATGTAGTAAACCCTGCATTTGGGAGTTCATGAACGATGACATAATTGACTTTAACTTCAGCGTCGGCTTGACCATTTTGAGCCGTCACAACTAGGGTTACTGTATACGTTCCTGTTAAAGTATACGTATGACTGGGGTTCACAAGGTTCGAAGAGTTTCCATCTCCAAAATCCCATGTCCATACGTCTATTGGCGAACCACCGGCAGTGGATAAATCATTAAAATTTATGGACTCACCAATACAAACTTCTAATGGAGAAGCTGAAAAATCAGCAGTCGGGCTTTGACAAAAAGAAAAAGAGTTGATTATCAAACAGATAACCAATGTTGTAGCTTTCATAGTTATAATTTTGGATGTCTTTGGCTATATAATGAACGCTTTTTTGATGAGTAAAGCAAGCTACAACCTTTTAAAAATAGGACGAAATGAACAAATCTAACTAGCGCTCGAACATTTAGTCAAAATAATGATTATTTCAGAAAATCGTTGAAGAATTAATGATCAGATCAGCCAAATACATTAACGGGCTCATAACTAGACGCTTGATTTTCATTCGTAACTTTTTGCTACTTTTAATGACGAAGCGCACCACCAAAGCATCGGTTCAATTAACGCTCAATTCATCACTATGAAAAAATTATTTAGTTTACCCGGCCTTGGATTAGCGTTAGTGTTTTTAATCGTATCCTTCTTTTTTATTAATAAAAGCGTAGAAGCATCTAATAAATTCAAAGAGGAGAAAATTAAAGTTGCTGAGATTTTGAACTTCAATGACCGGTTGCTCTCCTTTAGAGACTGGGTGTTTTCGAAAGAAGCATGGAGTGAGAAGAAAGCGAAGCTCGATACCGTAATGAAACATTCCGATGCTCATTACAAAAAAGCCAATACGTATGGCTATTACCTCTTATTTATGTGCCTAGGCTTCTTTATCTTGATCGTTGCTTTCTATGCAAAAAAGCGTCTTTATTTTGGGTTAACATTTGCCATTTCATTTATATCTATTGTGCTCTTGGTCCAAGGAATAATGAATCCCATACTTGAAATGTCTGCCTTTAAAGAAGAAATGACAATTAAAGTATACGTGCATCCAGATGACATTCCTTACTTCGAAGAAGCTGTTGAGTACGTTGCTGAAGTAAATACTTTTATGGGCGATGTAAACAAAAGCATAAATCTCGTTCGTATTATTCCTGCAATAGGACCTCCAACTGCAGATAAACTCCAAGAAATTGTTGGTGGTGCGGGAGAATATCTTACGGAAGGTGAGGCCTACTTAAATGAACATAGTGACAAGCCAATTGGATTTGACAAGGTATTCCCAGGGCGAACGTATTTCTATTATCAGAACAAGGGAATAATGGACGTAATCACTCTTCTTTGGAAACATGATAACAAACCTGTTGCTGCCGCTATAGGCACATTTAGTATTGTCGTTCCAGCAATAAAATTAATAGCAACGCTGCTCATGTTATTATTTGGTGTAACGAAGGCCAAACGCTTTAGGAAATTCTTATCCTACATCGCTAAATTTAGCATGGCAGACGTATTTGTTGTCAGCGCATTTTTGGCTTATTTAAGCTTTGCTAACATGAGCGCCGGTGTCGACATGGATGCAAAAGTTCTTTTCGGGCTTTATTATTTCATGGGGTACGTAGTTCTATCTATCTTTCTTGGGATATTGCTCGACAAGAGTATTAAGGAACGTATAAAGACAGAAGAGTTACAAGTATCTTCCGGTAGTAAAAACAGTGATGAAACCAAGACTCTAAATTAGTTGGAGCGACTTTATTAAACCAAGACTTTACCAATCATTTAACGATATTCATTCCTCATTTCCCAAGGGTAAGTAGTATCTTACACATCACTAATTGAAAAATCAGTAACTTTGCTGTGGAAAAAAGAAATTAATCAATACCTAATCTATGAAAGCAATATTATTCCTAGGAGCAATAGTAGCATTAAGCAGTACTGCTGTGGCCCAAAAAATCCAAAAAGAATCTCTTGGAGATTTCACGTACACTCAGACACCATCTAACATGGCGTTATCAGAGTTAGGATCTTACTTCGTTGAGGCTAGTGTTCCAAGTAATGACAATTATAAAATTGATGAGGTTAGATCAACATCAAATTTAACTGGTCATGACAAAATCATGAACAGACAAAACGCAACGTTTGTAATGAAATACACTGTTTACCCAACAACGTTTGGAACTGCAAAGTATGATCACAAATCAAGTACGCGTACTAAGAAAGATGGTAGTAAAGTTACTACTCATACCTATAATTATAAAGGAAGCTATACTTACAAGACATCATTGATTATTTATGACATGGAGGGGAATACAATTTTCCAAGATGAAGTTGGTTCAACTAAAACAATCGATAAGTCAAGTAACTCAAGTGCAACTGCTGCAAATAACTTATATCAAGATGCAAGAAAAAGTATTCGTAGAACAATTACTAAATCAAATGTTTCTGAATTGAATAAAAGATTGGATGATATCTTCTGTACACTTCAGAAAACGATCAAAATGAGAGTAATTAAGATTAAAGAAAAGAAATATGAGTATCCAGATTTCAACGAAGCGAACGATGCTCTTAAAGAAGCATGTACTGCACCAGTTGAAGCTGACTTG
>JABSPC010000339.1 GCA_013215515.1 Crocinitomicaceae bacterium | reverse complement strand
TACGCTAAAAAAGGAATGATTACACCAGAAATGGAGTACATCGCAATTCGTGAAAACCAGCGAATTGATGAAATGAAAGAAATAAGAAAGCAGCACAAAGGAGAACACTTTGGAGCTTCTATTCCAGATAAAATCACGGCAGAATTTGTTCGTTCAGAAGTGGCTAGAGGAAGAGCTGTAATTCCGTGTAACATTAACCACCCTGAGGCGGAACCAATGATTTTGGGTAGAAACTTTTTGGTGAAGATCAATGCCAATATTGGTAATTCTGCTGTAACATCCTCGATTGAGGAAGAAGTTGAAAAAGCGGTTTGGGCTTGTCGTTGGGGTGCTGATAATATTATGGATTTGTCAACTGGGGAAAACATTCATGAAACGCGAGAATGGATTGTGCGTAACTCTCCAGTGCCGGTTGGAACAGTGCCAATTTATCAAGCTTTAGAAAAAGTAAATGGTGTTGCTGAAGACTTAACATGGGAAATTTTCCGAGATACTTTAATTGAACAAGCAGAACAAGGAGTTGATTATTTTACAATTCACGCCGGCGTTTTACTTCGCTATGTTCCAATGACTGCAACCAGAGTAACAGGAATCGTTTCTCGTGGTGGTTCAATCATGGCAAAATGGTGTCTTGCACATCATAAAGAAAGCTTCTTATATACGCACTTCGAAGATATTTGTGAGATCTTGAAAAAATACGATGTGGCCTTCTCTTTGGGAGATGGATTGCGTCCAGGGTCTATTGCTGATGCCAATGACGAAGCACAGTTTGCTGAATTGGAAACATTGGGTGAATTGACTAAAGTTGCACGTAAGCACGAGGTTCAATGTTTTATTGAAGGACCAGGTCACGTTCCTATGCACATGATTAAGGAAAACATGGAAAAGCAAATAGAAGTTTGTGATGAAGCACCATTCTATACACTTGGACCTCTAACAACTGACATTGCTCCGGGTTATGACCATATTACTTCAGGAATTGGAGCGGCTATGATAGGATGGTACGGATGTGCTATGTTGTGCTACGTTACTCCAAAAGAACACTTGGGGTTACCAAACAAAGAAGATGTACGTGTAGGTGTTGTTACGTATAAATTAGCTGCACATGCTGCCGATTTAGCAAAAGGACATCCAGGATCACAACACAGAGATAATGCCCTAAGTATGGCACGTTTTGAATTCCGTTGGGAAGATCAATTCAACCTCGGCTTAGATCCAGAACGCGCTTTGGAATACCACGATGAAACATTGCCAGCAGATGGTGCTAAAATTGCACATTTCTGTTCGATGTGCGGACCAAAATTCTGTTCTATGAAAATTTCTCAAGAAGTACGCGACTTTGCCGCAGAACATGACATAGTAGACAACGAAGTGATTGCAAAAGGGATGAAAGATAAATCCCAAGAATTTAAAGACAAAGGATCTGAAGTATATCTATAAACCATGTTAGTACTAATTGCTCCTGAAAAGGATCTCAATAATGAATTCACGCTTCTAGATCAGTTTTTCGAAACTGGTCTGGAGTGCTTTCACTTGAGAAAACCTGCGAAAAACTTGGATGAATATTGTGCGTATATCGATCAAATTGATTCGAAGTACCACAACAGGATTGTAGTACACTCATTTCATGAACTCATCAATAAATACAATTTAAAAGGTATTCATTTTCAAGAACAAAAAAGACGAGACTGTTTAGATGTCCCAAGCAATTATTTCAGGGGTCTCAGCATGTATGGTAAAACAATAAGTAGCTCCTTTCATGAACCTGAAGACATTGAAAACTGTGACTTTGAATTTGACTATCACTTGCTAAGCCCTGTTTTTAATTCAATTTCTAAGGAAGGCTATGAAGGAAGAGGTTTTAAAGTAACCCATATCAACAAACTGATTGTTGGAATGGGCGGCGTTTTAACAAGTAACCTTCAAGAATTCAAGGAACTAGGATTCAGAGGCATCGGGGTATTGGGTGGGATTTGGAACAGCTCCTCTCCTATTCAAGATTTTAAAATAATGCATGATCATTTTACTCCAGCAAATAGATACAGTTAATTGAATAAACAACAGTACATATTGACAATCGCAGGTTTTGACCCTTCAAATGGGGCAGGCTTAACATCTGATCTAAAAACATTTCATGCGCACGGTCTCTATGGATTATCAGTATGTACAACTGTGACGGTTCAAAATGATGTTGATTTCAAGTCTTCTCATTGGGTGAAACCAGAGCTTATTCTTGAACAAATTGAAACCTTGTTTGAGCGTTTCGAGATTGAAGTAGTGAAAATTGGGATAGTTGAAAGCTGGAAGACTTTATCGGTGATTTTAGAAAGCCTCAAAGCGCTAAATCCTACTGTGAGAGTAGTTTTAGATCCAGTACTGAAAGCTACTGCTGGGTACGACTTCCACAGCGAAGACGAATTAAGTGTATTGGATTCAATTTTAGATAGCATATTCGTCATTACTCCAAATTTTGAAGAAATTAAACAACTGTATCCGGAGAAAACAATTGAGGATACCATTGAATTCCTAAGTAGTAAAACGAACCTGTATTTAAAAGGCGGGCATCGAACAGATCAAGTTGGATTGGATCAACTGTTTTATGATAAAATAGTTCAATTAAACATTGAGCCAAGAGGAATGAACATTTCACCAAAACATGGTAGCGGATGCGTACTCTCTTCTTCATTGGCAAGTAATTTAATGCTAGGTCACTCAATAGAAGAGGCTGCTGTATTAAGCAAAAGATACACGGAGCAATTTTTAAGCTCAAACACAAGCCTATTAGGCAATCACATAACATTAAGTTAATGCAATTACCAAAATTACATTACATATCACAAGGAACCAATCCAAAGGAGCATGTGGAAAACATCCAGAAAGCTTGTACCGCTGGTGCTGAGTTAGTTCAATTGCGATTAAAGGATTTAAGTCCTAAGAAAGTATTGAAAGCAGCTCAAGAGGCGAGAGAAATTACTTCGCATTTTCAAACGCGCTTGATCATCAACGATTACTATAAAATTGCAAAAGAAGTAAAAGCAGACGGAGTGCATTTGGGGAAGAATGATACGTGTCCAACTGTTGCAAAAAAACATTTGGGTGAGTACTATTTTGTAGGTGGAACGGCTAACACATTGCAAGATTGCGAAACTCTAATCGCTAAAAAAGTAGATTACATTGGATTGGGGCCATTTCGATTTACAAAGACTAAAGACAATTTGAGTCCGATCGTTGGACATAACGGTTACTTGACAATTTTAGAGGAGTTAAAAACGGATACACCGATTATTGCGATTGGTGGTATAACATTAAACGATGTCTCTGAAATATTAGAAACAGGTATTTATGGCATCGCAGCTTCGGGAGAAATTACACAGGACTTTAATAACATTGGCCACTTCCACCAACAATTACAAGCCCCTTCTACAAAAGAGGAATATTGGATACCCAATCAAAACGGATAGTATGACAGATACACTTAAAATAGCAGACAAGGTTTTTGGCTCTCGACTATTTACGGGAACGGGAAAGTTTAGTAGTTCAAAAAAAATGCGAGATGCAATTATTGCTTCCGAAAGTGAATTGGTAACTGTGGCTTTGAAAAGAGTAGAAATCAATAACGAATCAGATGATATATTAATTCACCTGAACGAAAACCATATCAATCTATTACCAAATACATCGGGAGTTAGAACGGCAAAAGAAGCTGTGTTTGCTGCAGAGTTGGCAAGAGAGGCCTTGGGGACAAATTGGATCAAATTAGAAATTCATCCAGATCCCAAATATTTACTTCCTGACCCTGTAGAGACATTAGCAGCGGCTGAAGAACTTGTAAAGAAAGGGTTTGTGGTAATGCCATACATCCATGCTGATGCTGTTTTATGTAAGAGATTAGAAAATGTTGGAGTACAATGTGTTATGCCACTTGGCGCTCCTATCGGTAGTAACAAGGGGATCGTGACAAAAGAATTTTTGGAAATAATTATTGAACAGAGTAATGTTCCTGTCATTGTTGACGCTGGTATTGGAGCCCCTTCTCATGCTGCTTATGCGATGGAATTAGGTGCGGATGCAGTTTTAGTAAATACCGCAATTGCAGTTTCTCAGAACCCTGTTGAGATGGGAGTTGCATTTAAAATGGCCGTAGAAGCTGGTCGAATGGCGTACAACGCAAAATTAGCTCCAGTAAAACAGCATGCAGAAGCAAGTAGCCCTCTAACCTCTTTTTTGAATGAGTAATTTTAAAGACACTTTTGATTTATACGATTGGGATACTTTAGAAAAAGAAATCTATAACTTCTCTGCAACAGATGTTGAGAACGTGTTGTCCCAAGACAAAATCACTTTGGATGATTTCAAAGTACTCATTTCTCCAGCCGCAAAACCTTTCATCGAGCAAATGGCTCAACGTAGTAATGCACTCACCAAAAAACGGTTTGGAAATACAATTCAGATGTACATACCCATGTACCTGTCAAATGAATGTCAGAATATTTGCACGTACTGCGGCTTCAGTATGACCAATAAAATCAGAAGAAAAACACTTTCTGATGCTGAAATTTTACAAGAAGTAGAGCACATTAAAAAATTAGGCTATGACCACATTCTACTCGTTACTGGAGAGGCAAATAAAACCGTTGGCGTTCCATATTTAAAGAACGCTATTCGTTTAATTCGTGAGCACTTTTGCAATATTAGTATTGAAGTTCAGCCCTTGGATCAAGAAGAATATGAAACTTTAATTGATGAAGGATTGTATGCCGTTTTAGTTTATCAAGAGACCTATCACAAAAAAACATACAAAACGCACCACCCGAAGGGGAGAAAATCCAATTTCGATTATCGTTTAGACACTCCGGATAGGTTGGGTAAAGCCGAAATTCACAAAATTGGTATTGGTGCCTTGTTCGGATTGGAAGATTGGAGAGTAGACAGCTTCTATACAGCCTTACATTTAAAATATTTACAGAAGAATTATTGGAAAACGAAGTACTCTATTTCTTTTCCACGTTTGCGACCACATGAAGGGGAAGTTCAGCCAAAAGTTGAAATGACGGACTCTGATTTAGTGCAATTAATTTGTGCCTTTCGCATTTTGGATGAAGATGTTGAGTTATCGATGTCCACAAGAGAAAGTATTAACTTCAGAAACAACATTGTCAAACTAGGAATAACTTCCATCAGCGCTGAGTCAAAAACAAACCCAGGCGGATATGCCGTGGAGCACGAATCTTTGGAACAATTTGAAATTTCTGATGAAAGAACTACGGAAGAAATAAAAGAAATGATCAAGTCGCAAGGCTATGAAGTCGTTTGGAAAGACTGGGACAAAAGTTATACTGAATTGGTTTAAGATGCAACTATCAGCGGAGGAAAAAGAGCAGTATAGCAGACACCTACTTCTTGAAAACATTGGATTAGAAGGTCAATTGAAACTGAAGCAAGCCAAAATTCTTGTTATCGGCGCTGGTGGACTTGGCTGCCCTATTCTTCAATACTTATCTGCGGCCGGAGTTGGCACAATTGGCATTGTAGATGATGACGTTGTGGACCAGTCCAACCTCCAAAGACAAGTTATTTTTACCCACCAAGACATTGGAAAAAGCAAGGCAATAACCGCTGCCCAACGGCTACAGTTGCTCAACCCATACATCACATTCAAAACTCACAAGACTAGGCTCACCAAAGACAATGCAATCGACTTATTCAAAAAGTATGAAATAATCGTTGATGGAACGGACAACTTCCCTACGCGATATTTGATCAGTGATGCGGCCGTATTGACGAATAAACCGATTGTTTTTGGCTCCATTTTTAAATTCGATGGGCAGGTTTCGGTCTTTAATTATCAAAACGGTCCAACGTATAGATGTTTATTTCCTTCACCACCAAAACCAAATGAGGTACCTAATTGTTCTGAAATTGGAGTACTTGGCGTTTTACCTGGAATTATCGGAAGTTTTCAAGCTGCTGAAGCACTGAAAATCGCATTGAAATTAGGAGACGTCTTATCTGGCAAACTACTGACTTTTAGTGCGCTTACTATGAAGCAAAAAATATTCTCTTTTGAGAAAAACACCTCTATATCCATTACTTCTTTAGAGGATGACTATCAAGAATTCTGTGGAGTTCCAAAAGTCTCGAATGAAATAAATTTTCAAGAGTATAAAGAGGATTCGATTAATTTTAATCTACTTGATGTAAGAACGCAACAAGAGCGTGATGATTTTCACATTAATGGAATCCATATACCTCTTAATGAATTGCCACTCAGGCTTCAAGAAATTCCGAGAGATAAAAAATTGTTGGTGTATTGTAAATCCGGTGTTCGAAGTAAATTGGCCATTGAGATCCTAGAAAACAATGGTTTTGAAAACACACTTGTCAACTTAAGGAAGGGGTTGTCAGGCGATTTATCTTGATTTTTATCAATCTCCTGAATGAGTTTAGTACCGCACTTACCACAAAATTTATAGGACTCTTCAATTGCAGAAGAACAACTGAGGCAAGTTAAAACTGCCTCATCATTAGTAAATGCTGTCTCTATCCCCTCTTCTGACATTGTTAAGGCCGG
>JABSPC010000338.1 GCA_013215515.1 Crocinitomicaceae bacterium | reverse complement strand
CAGTTTGCTCAAAGTTAAAATATTTTTTTGAACTAGTCCTTCGCCATCTGTTCTTTGATCCATTATGACATAACAAGTAAATTCCATGTTTAGAATTATTTTCATCCAAATATTGCCCAACCAACTGCTTCCTTAATCCTTTTACAAGTTCTGGCAAAGTCCAATTATCCATGAGCTTGGCTTCAATTGTAGTCGGGGACACCCCAGGCTCAAACAATCTAATATCGGGCTCTTTTCTGTCCGCAACCTCATCCTCCCTCACCACACTATATAAACCACCAGATCTTCTAAAAAGTTCATGTGCAAATAATAATTGAAAATCCTCTTCTATTATGCCACGTCTACAATAGGTCCGCTTCATCGACTTTTCGTCGTCTCTAACATGATTTGCTATTTCCTCCAACCGCTGCAAGATCAAATAGTATAAGTCGTGACTGGATTCAATGTTACACACAACCCCTTTCAACCACTCATAAAATCTGGGTGGAGACATGGGCTTACAGTTATTATATTCATATATCAATGATTCATAACTATATGAAAGAAATCTATTAATTATTTCAGATTTGAATTTATTTTTCAAATTCATCACAATATCCATTGATTCATCTGGATTTTGTTTCCTTAACTTCCCCAGAAATATACCCCTCAATTGCTCTGTGTTATCTCGTATTCCAGGCGTATATACTCCATCATGTATTTCGTCATCTTCTGGTGAACAAAATAATAAAAATAATTCACAGATTTTCTCTAGCTGAATACATGCGATATCATTACTCAAACTACCTTCGTTATCCTGTGACCATTTGTACATATCGGAAAATATAACATCAAATAATTTCTGTGAACCAGGCCCCTTAATTTTACTATAAATAAAATCAATTGCATCATTTGGGAAAAGAGAAAACCATGCAAGCCACCAGCGTCGAGAATGTTCTGATTTTTTAACATTTTTAGATTTTAATTTGAAATTTGGTATCCAATTATTTTCATTTTTTGAATAACCAGAAAAATATATTTTTAACATCGGTCCTAATGCAATTATTGACGTCGGGCACTTCTCTTTTAACAACTTCTGTACAGGTCGAAATGCCGTTTCACGCACAACTCCTGCAGAATATGCTAGCTTCTCAAGAATTGGATTTCTCCTTGACTGATTTATTGTCCTAAACAATTCTTGATATAATAACTCTTCAATAAGATTGGTCTGTTTGTTGCACAACATTTCGAACCAATCAGGGAAACCATTCAACTCGGTTAATGCAAAACGAAATGCCATTTCAACATCAGAATCTGACATCGTTTTGAATACCAATCCATCTTCTACTCGGATTTGCATACCGATTAATCCCAGCGTATCAATTATAAGTGTTGAATCCTGGTTTTCTTTCTCACTAGGTAATTTTGCAAAGATTGTATTCGAAATTTTTATGAGCCCAAGCATCAACGCATTGTATATCTTGACATCGTACTTTTCTTTAATGATAGTTAAGTCAATATCGCTATACTTACTAAAAGAATTTTTATGGGTTTCTTGACAGAGTGCATTAATCAAATCTTGCCTTGAGCCATCAGAAATCGTGTCTACACACTCGGTAAACACTATATAATTCTTTTCAAATATATTTTTTTGCCTTAATTGATAAACTTTTTGACGACGCTCATCTTCCATTTTCCAATTTGGGACAGTATCTGCTCGGGACCTGATTCGTTCTAATTTAGTTTTACAACTCTCGTTTTTCTTAATTATCCTATCTATTACTTCTTCCTTCAGTGCAGAAGTCTCTTCAGGAATACTATTTAATATTGTATCAAATATAAGTATTTTTTTGACCTTGTCTTCCTCAACATTAAATTCTATCTCCAGCCAGAGGCAATCGTGCTCCTGTATATCCCAAATATCTGAAAATATCCCCAATTGATACCAACTATCTAACCTTTCTTTTTTCTCTAGCGTAGATCTCTTTATGGTTTCCAGGAAGAGATACTTTTTTAGTTCTTCAGATTTATTAATCAAAGACACGGATTTTTTATTACCGATATATCCATGTACTCTCAACCTATTTACGTCATCAGCTTCCAGGATTACTCCTCCCATTAAAGAAACTTCATCTTCATTATTTTTATCGAACTTTAGCAATGCAGAAGTAAATATATCCCAATATGTACTTTCGATAATATCGACTATTTTTTCGTTAAGTGTGTCTATATCATATTTGTAACACAAGTTCAAACGATCTAACATTTTAATTAAGTCCTTGAAAGAGCTCCTTGAATTAAAATGGTCATTAATTGCATGAACTATGTACCATCGCTCACCACTTATCGTGCTTTCAGATATATTAAAAATTATATCAGCGACTTCATTTACACCAATATACTTTGGATATAATGTCTCTATCATTGCAGCAGCTGACCGTGATGGATATAAACCCGAAACAATTTCCTCTTTTAATCCATCAAGATTGGGGCTTATTTTTTGTAAACAGCGTAACAATTCAGGAAATAACAAATGATTGTCCTTAAATTTCATTACCAAACCCATCACGAGTTCAGCACAATCACTAATTCCTCCTTCACCAATCAATTTATAAGCAATTTTTTTTGCTTGCGTAGTTGAATCCGGGTCCTCAATAATTTTCACAACGCAATCTTTTAGCGATTTATGCGCAAGCCTTCTCAGCATATGGTCGTCAAAGTCAACTGTTTCCTTTTGATTCTCCATATATGCAATAAGTACTTTTTCCCGTGTGTCCATATCCAATTGGCCAGGGTCTCCATAACCAACCAGTACATCGGGTGAATATTTTATTACATTTCTTCGGAACGCTATATCATCCTGCGCAACCCAAGCTGCAACTGCAATTAAATGATTTGGGATTACAATACGATTATCTACCTCAACAAAGAATAATGCATCAATTTTCGACCGATTGTTCTCCATTATTTCTAAGATCCATCGAGAAGCTAACCTCTCCAAAACAGATCTGTGACAGAACGACACTCTTTCAAAAGAAGGATCGTCAAAAATAGAAGAATCGAATAATTCTGTGATTCGTTTACCAGACCAATCACTTAAACAATTACCCGCTTCTAAATCTTTAATTCCACCGTTTTCACACTTTGGGGAAGTCGCAGAGAATGTACCCGTAACGACCATGCCCCATGCCAATCGCTGTACACCCTCATTTTTCTCATCGGGGGAAAGACTCGCTCGGGAAACTCTATCTGCGCTTTCCTTGAGCTTTTCTATTATATTTAGGTCCATTACAT
>JABSPC010000337.1 GCA_013215515.1 Crocinitomicaceae bacterium | reverse complement strand
CGCCGTCTTGGTGGTCATCTGTTGATTCCCCATCAGATTCTTCCGAATCTTCTTCTCCCAATTCGTTGTTCTCTAACTCGTCGTTTTCGTCGGTCATTTTATGATGCTTTTTCTAATTTTTCGTCTGCTTCATCTTCCTTAATATCGTCGACATCATCCTTCACATCTTCTTCAACCCTCAAGTTGTTAATGATAAACTCTTGTCGTTCAGGGGTGTTTTTCCCCATGAAGTAGGATAGAATTGAATCAATAGAAGCTTCTTTTGACAAAATCACTGGTTCAAGTCTTATATCTTCTCCAATAAAGTGTTGGAATTCGTCTGGTGAAATCTCTCCTAATCCTTTGAATCTTGTTATTTCAGCATTTTTACCCAATTCAATAAGAGCATCTCTACGCTCTTGTTCTGAATAACAGTAAATCGTTTTTTTCTTATTTCTAACTCTAAACAAAGGCGTTTCAAGAACGTACACATGGTTCCTTTTAATCAAGTCAGGAAAGAATTGAAGAAAGAACGTTAGCAGCAATAATCGAATATGCATTCCATCGACATCGGCATCTGTTGCGATTACAATTTTGTTGTATCTCAAATTATCCATATCATCCTCAATGTTCAAGGCTGCTTGGATAAGATTAAATTCTTCGTTTTCGTAAACAACTTTTTTCGTTAAGCCATAGCTGTTTAGCGGCTTCCCTTTCAATGAGAAAACGGCTTGCGTCTTCACATCTCTTGACTTCGTTATAGAACCACTCGCAGAATCTCCCTCGGTAATAAACAGGGTTGTTTCTTCATGTAATGGATTCTTAACATCAGAAAGGTGTACTCTACAATCCCGCAATTTCTTATTGTGCAAATTTGCTTTCTTAGCTCTATCTCTTGCAATTTTTCGAATTCCAGAAAGTTCTTTTCTTTCCTTTTCTGATTGCTTGATTTTATTCTCAAGAATTTCAACTACGTCTGGATTTCTGTGCAAATAGTTGTCCAATGCCTCCTTCATGAAATCATTAATAAACGCTCGCATTGACTTCCCACCAGGCTCAACTTCCAACGAACCTAATTTTGTCTTTGTTTGAGATTCAAAAACGGGCTCCATTACTTTCACTGCAACGGCAGCTACAATTGACTGGCGAATATCTGAAGCTTCATAGTTCTTTCCGTAGAAATCTCTAATCACCTTGGCTACTGACTCTCTAAATGCACTTTGGTGCGTACCCCCTGCAGTGGTGTGCTGGCCGTTTACGAAAGAGTAATAATCTTCCCCGTACGTTTTACCATGTGTGAACGCTACTTCGATATCATAGCCTTCAAGATGAATAATTGGGTACAACGGATCTCCATCCATGTTGTCCTCCAATAAATCCTTAAGTCCATTCTTTGACTGGAAGCGTTCTCCGTTCAACTTGATGACTAAATTCCGATTCAAGTAACAATAGTTCCACATCATCTTAGACAGGTAAGCTGTCTTGTAAGCATATTTCTTAAAAACGGTATCGTCTGGAATAAACTCTACATAGGTTCCATTATCTTCATCCGTTTTTTCCTTCTCAGGATCGTCAATTAACTCACCACGTACAAAAGTTGCGCTCTTCTTCACTCCATCTCTGACAGAATAAACCAAGAAATGAGATGAAAGCGCATTCACTGCTTTAGAACCAACTCCGTTCAGTCCAACAGTTTTTTTAAATGCTTTTGAATCGTATTTACCTCCCGTATTAATTTTAGAAACAACATCTACAACTTTACCTAAAGGAATTCCTCGACCGTAATCACGGATGGTAACTTTACCATCTTTAATAACGATATCAATTCTTTTTCCATTCCCCATCACGAATTCATCGATACTGTTATCGACAACTTCTTTAGCGAGAATGTATATCCCATCATCTGCAGAAGAACCATCCCCCAATTTTCCGATGTACATTCCGGGTCTTAGTCTGATATGTTCCTTCCAATCTAATGATCGGATATTATCCTCAGTATACTGATTTCCTGCCATTTACCTTGTTTTTTTCTGAGAATCACCAAAGATAAAGAAGAAACCTAGTGTTTTTGCGGCTATCACGAAGAACTTATCCACTAACTACGGTTGATATTAACAAATGGGAGGATTGATGAAAATTATTCATGGCTTGACTCTTGGGTAAAGTACAAACCTCAAGCAAATCAATCGGAATCATTATATTAGATATTCAATCTTATTGAGACTATGAAACTATTTGCTTCAATCACTGTTGTCTTTCTACTCATTTCTGGGTGCGCAAAAAAGAACACAGACAAATATGGGATCTACTTACAAGAAAATATTACTGAGATTCAAAGCGATCAGGTGACTATTCATTTGTTTCATAAAATTCCGAGAAACGTCTTAAACGTTCAGAAAAAAGTCTATTTCGGGACGGAGCCAAGTGGTGACAACCCATTAATAATTGACTATAACGTCCTTGAGCACACTGATGGTATTTTTGTGCCAGAAGACCATATAATAAGCGATCTCTTTGGAAATGAAACATATTATATAAAGGCGTCTTTAAGATCTATGCCGAATGACGTTTTAATCGAATCAGATGTATATTCAATCACCACGGCTCCAACGCCAAATGCACCGTGTCCGTTAAACAATAATGAAATAACTATTGATGGACTTTCGCAAAGTGTTCCATCATTGACAGCATCAACATGGTCAGGTTACTATCATCTTGCGGCAAACAATTCAAATGGTCAGATAACTTTTAATTTTAAAGAAGAACCGAAATCGGGAATTTACAAATCGGTTCAATATGAAAGCGATGTACTTTCTGACGATGGAAATAATGTATATGTCAAAGCCATTTACTACAATGAATGGAATTGCTACAGATATCCTCCAGCTTTTGAATATTTCTACATTCACAATAACAATGGTGTAATTGATATTGAGTTCTGCGATATTGTCTTCTACCCTCAAGGTTGCCTTTGTTTTTCACCAACTCCAGTTTATGGTAAATTCTCTATGTAATTGTTTAATTCATCAGCTTTGAGTAACACTTAATTATCTACTAAATGAAAATCCTTGGAATATTACTAATCGTATGCCTGGTTTTAGCCGGTTGTAAAAAGAACGACCCAAATAATTACCACTAACGGCAGTTTGTTTAAAAACCCAGGGGTTCCCATTTCGAACGTCATTTAAAGCTAAATATACTTGATTTAAACCAGTTTAATTGGGTTTTTGAAAAAAATATGATCTGTATGTGAGATGAAAAAAAGCTGTAAAAGAGCTTTAAATGGGTTGCTACTTTTGAAAAAGAAAGATGAAGCTCCTTTAGGAACTCTTTCAACTCATTTTGTCCAATTAAATTAAAAATACGCCTAAGGTTGTATGCCGTAAAGATGAGTCCTACATCTGCAGAAGCTCTATTGATTCCTTTTTTAGTCATGATGTAATAAAATCCCCACTGTCTTTTAATAACGCCATAAGGATGTTCTACAATGGCTTGTCTTTTTCTATACACGTCTCTGTTGGCATCTACTCGTATTTTATTT
>JABSPC010000336.1 GCA_013215515.1 Crocinitomicaceae bacterium | reverse complement strand
ATCTGAATAAAAAGAACGCTACGTTTCGAACTCCTCTAAATTGAGATCTGAAAGCTTTTATTTTTGCATTGAAAGATTCAGCAGATGCATTTGTACTTCTGTCAATGAAATAGTTCACGATTCCATCATAATTGATTTTTAAGTATTCATAATTGTATTAAAACTTTTGAAACCTGACTTTTCAACTTTGTCGTACCAGCGTGCGAGTTTGGTGAGTGCTACTCCTTTTCCTGTTCTGGTATTAAAGAACTCACGAAGTTCTTGTGTAAGACTCCCCTAATTAGAAGCACTCATAAATGTATTATCTTTTTTCAAATGCTCGTCAATAATCATCGTAGGAAAACTAGTTTTCCTACGATGATTAACAAAATTGACTGGTGCTAAATACCCCAATGATTTATGTGGGCGCACATTATTGTATGTCCATATCCATTTTTGTGTTTCATCTCTAACCTTATTAAGCGAGGTGAATAAATGCGTGTTAAGCACTTCTTTTCTATAGCTGCCATTGAAGCGTTCGATTAGCGCATGTTGTTTGATTTTGTTGAGATCCAATATTACTCAACCATACTGAAAACACTACGGTCTGTTGCATGAATGAACTTGGTGGAATAGCAATATTATCCTTGTGAAACATTTCACCGGCTATATCGCTTGCGTTCACAACTAATTGATATCCATCAGTATCGTTTGGAGTATGATCCAACTGCTGTCTAAAAGCAACTGGAAAGCCGTAATATGGATTGTTTAAAATAGAATATTCGTTATCATGAACGTCAGTAGGAAATACCCAAGGATTATTAGGATTAAAACAAGTTGTACCGGTAAGATCTTCATAGCAATACACCAAGGGATCTATTAAAGTAGGTATTGCAGCGCCAGGTTTTGTAGCTCCGGCTCCAAAATCTTCATTGTAGAAAATTGTTTGAGTTGTTGTCAAATCCGTTAAGTCCATGCAACTTGTCAATTCTTGCAAGTCCGTTATTCCATCAATATCGATTAAATCCGGAATACCATCGCAGTCATTATCATCTGGGCATTGGGCAAGTGCTTGAGAATTGATCATAAGGAGAGCGATCGATACAACAAGAAACTTTTTAATGTTTAATTGGTTCTAGTATTTGGTTCTTACTAACAAATGAACAACTAAGGCCTAGTCATTAAATGTATCCCATCGGTCAATTCCTGAAATGAGTAGAATTCAATTCACAATAATTAAAATTGAAGCATAAAAAACCCGTCTCATCTCGGCTAAACCAAGACGAGACGGGCGATTAAGATTAGAAAGGTATACTATGAATGAAACTAAAACTATTAATTACGAATTCTAATCTAAAATCAATCGTTTTGTTGAACTATATGAATCAATTTTTGTTTTAAGAACATACATTCCATTTGATTCATCCAATTCGATTTGGATTCTATCTGTGTTGAAATAGATTTTACTAAATATTATTCTTCCTGATAAATCGATGATCTCAACGTCTAACGCCCCTACCGTCTCAGGCAGTTGAATCACAAACTGACCTGTAGACGGATTTGGGTAGAGGGTGAATTTAATTTCTTCCTGATTCTCAACAGATGCTGTTTCGGCGTTAAAGCAATTAGTATTCTGAGAGTCATAATAATTCTGAACAAAATCGGTCAATTGGTAAAGCTCAGTAACACTGTTCAAATTACTTGTTCCTTGGGCTTGTATTACTGCGTATGATAAATTTCTACGGCCTGTATTAAAATAAGCCAGAGGACCTAAAGTTCCCAATGATGTCGACATAACCATTCGTCGATCACCAGGAAAATTTCCAGAAGTAACTTCAGACCAAGCAGTGGGGTCATTCGGGTCTCCGTGATAAGTGTAGTCCGTTGGATTTGAGTTATTATCTAACTGATCAGATCCATCTTTCCAATTTCCTCGCATTACATTATAGTATTCCGAAGCCATCCCAGGATCCGATTGTGGAACAGGAGCACCATTTGAGAATGAAGAACTAAAGTCCATAGAATGATTCAAACACACAACACCCAATGCAGGTGGAACTCCGTACCCATTGGCTCCTCCTGCAGATTCGTCCACCGCGTCACCATTGTAGGTGAACATTAAATTTCGAGTTGTATCACACCCAACAAAATCATCCTGAGAGTTTCCTACGTCAGCATCTAAAAAATAAGAAGCTTTAAAGTCATATATCATTTGTGTTCCCATATTGACTATTTCCAGATCAATAAATGTTACCTCTTCTAATCCCGAAACTGTGCTGTATTGATAAATCATATAATGCAATTCTGCACCAATGGGCTGTCCACCTGAGCCATGCAGGTTGCCTTTATCATTCATTACAATATAGACAGCCTCATCACCTTTTATACAAGGATAATCACCCTGTGAAGGGTTATAGATATCATCGTTATCAACATCGATAAATGGAGCAATGTATGGTAACATCCCAAGGCTATTTCCAAGAGTTGTATCCCCATGAGCCGGCCAATTCAAAATGTCATTCGGAATTATATATCCTGGAGATTGATAATTTAAAATATGATTATTAATCTCAACCGCCGTCACTTGCCAAATTGTTTGACCAAAAGGGTTTGGAACTGTATTGGCAAATCCAACATCAATAAAACCAGCCCAACAATCCTGACCTGCACCGTAATATTTTTGCGCGATAAGTTTCAATTGACCATTAATATCAGTTCCTCCCATCCAAAAAGCACTCGTATAAATTGAGTGCGTTCCGTTTCCAGCAGGAACTTCATAACCGGGTGTACCATTTGTAGCGTTATTGAAAAAGAATCCTTCATCTTGCAAATTTGCAGAAACGTTATTTTGATTCAGAACGGTCGTTGATTGTGAAATGACAGAACCCGTGATTAACACAGTTGCTATTATCGTAATGTAACTTTTCATATTATTTAGTATTTAATCATTCGTTGAGTCGATTCTTGCTGGCTAGTAGTGACCTTAACCAAGTAGGCTCCACTCTGAGCCTCTAAATTCAAATTGATTGAATTGGTATTCACAAACTCTTGTGATAGAACCAGCCGTCCATATAAATCAATTACTTCAACCAACACTTCACCCACCGTCGACGGTAATTCTATTACAAAATTGCCCGTCGACGGATTTGGGTAGAGGGTGAATTTAATTTCTTCTTGAGTTTGTTCTTCAATTGATACGAAAGGAATTCCATTGCACAAAAATGAACCATCGTCAGCATTGTGCCAGTTCTTAAGTGCTCCTGCGATATTAATAACCTCTTGAACGTTACCTAAACGATCCGATGATTTGTCATATATAAATGCGTAGTCCGAGCAAATTGAGGTTCCCGCTAAGAATTCATCCTCGGCAATTGTCATAATTATTCTACGATCTCCGGGAGGGTTTGCTATCATTCCCGAACCATATACCCCTTCATGCCAAGACGATGGATCATTTGGATTCCCAGAATACATGTGGTTTGTTGGTATAGTTGTAGAACCTGGAAAACCGGGCATTCCATTACCACCTTGAACCCATGGCTGACCATTTGCAAAAAGTGCATTTTGAACATTCCACATTTCTGCGTCGTTTGAAGGGGCTGAAAAGGGGTAGGCGGAAACGGAAGTATAATAACCGAAAGATTCCATTTTATGGCTTAAGCTCGTTAAGCCTTGACAAGGAGGATCAACACCATACCCATTGATTCCACTAGCAGTTTCATCTAGATCATCACCGTTGTAAACGTAAGCTACGTTATTGATTGTATCACAACCGAT
>JABSPC010000335.1 GCA_013215515.1 Crocinitomicaceae bacterium | reverse complement strand
GGCGAAGGAACGAGTGCAACAACGCGCTTGGGCTTAACTGAGAAGAACTCGATTAATTTTCTTCCTTCTCCTTTATTATCCAATCCTACATAATCTGCATTTTCATCTCCAGGTCGATCAGTAAAGACAACCGGAATATGCGTTTCTAGTAAAATTGGAATTAGATCTTTAATATTATTACTCGGCGCAATGATCATTCCGTCGATACTTCTTTGAATCAATTCTCTCATGAGAACTTTTTCAAGCTCCATATCATCGTTGGTATTTACGATAAATGTATTGTATCCTGAATCGTATAGTTTCTCTTGAACCGTTTTACTTATCTCAGCGTAAAACGCGTTAGAAATGTCTGGAAGCACCAATCCGATAGTTTTGGTTTCTCCTTGGCGAAGGCTCTTTGCAAAGAAATTTGGAACATAAGAAAGCTCCTTGGCCTTTTCCTTAATCAATCGTTGTTTTTCCTTGCTGATGTTAAATTGATCTCCCTTATCGTTAAGAACGAAAGAAACAGTTGCTTTCGAAACATTCAGGGCTTTCGCGATGTCATTTAACGATGTTCTTTTGGTTTTCATAAGTCAGTAAAGTAGTTGCGTAACAATGTACAAAAAATATACTTTGTTGTGAAAATTTTAATTTAACTATTTAGGAAGCTTCGCAACCATTGCAGCAAACTCAGTTTTATAGTCTTTATCTCCAACGCACCCGTTTGTAATTGTCAGCGTTTGGAAATTTTCAATTCTATCTTCTGGATTTGGATGTGTACTTAAAAATTCAGGTGGATTATCTCCTCCTAAATCTGAAATCTTTTGAAAGAAACCTGCTCCTCCTGCTGCATTATAATCAGTAGGGCAAAGATACTTAACCGAGCGTTCGTCTGCTTCTGTTTCGTGTTTACGAGAAAACTTCAATCCAATTAGAGCTCCTGTAACTTGCCCAAGCGCAGACTGATCTCCAAGAACTGCAGAAAGCAACACTTGAACTCCAAGCATTTTACTCATTTGTCGTGTTGAGTGACGCATATCAGCATGTCCAATTTCATGGCCTAAAACTCCTGCGAATTCACCTTCAGATTCCAAAAATTTCAGGATTCCAGTGTAGATATAAATATAACCGCCTGGAGTACAAAAAGCGTTCATAGTACTATCGTCGTGAATAATTCTCAATCTCCAATCGAAATCATCTTTAAAATCTACTTGGCCAGAATTTAAAATCTTATCTCTAACCTTGTATACATATTTGTACACATCAGCATATTCTGTTGAATCTAAAAGAGGGAATTGAACGGTGTCCGCATCAATTTCAGCAGCAACTTGAGCGCCCAATGTTTTGTCTTGTTCAACGGTGAAAAGGTTCATTCCCTTTCCTTTGTTTTTTTCGTTCATGATTCCACATGCTGCGATAAGAAACGCACATGCTACTGCGAGGGAGATGTTGAGTTTTTTCATATTCTTGGTTTGATATACTATTATAAACAATATCCTTGCCAAATTATTGCAGGGAGCTTAGTAAAGGTAGGTGATTGTAAACGTTAGAAATGTGCCCAAAGACCAACCAACAACAACCTCTGTCATATCGTGTTTTTTAAGATATAGTCTAGCAGACATTACTATTCCAGAAGCCAAAAGAGGTAGGATTATAATTCCTAAATGATATTCAGCATGTCCTAAAGCATAAGCCAAGAGAAAACCAAAAGCTATTCCAGCTCCTGCAGCGTGTATACTTATTTTCTTCCAAATATTAAGGAAAAATTGAGCCATTGCTACTGCAATTCCAGCTAATGCCAAACCAAAAATATACTTAGGCGCATGAAAATCTTTGAATTGCATTACAAGGAAAATATACAATACAGTGCAATAAGCGAGTGTAATCAAAATAGGTAAATTTCGCTCGGACTTGTCATCCATTTCAATCGTTGTAATCATTCCAGAAGCTCTCATGATAATATAAGAAATCCCCGGTAAAATCATTCCGAAGAAAGCAAAATCAAGCAATACAACCGCTTTATTCTGATCATACATTAAGTACATGCAGTCTTCATTGAAGAGATAATCTTGATCAGAAGGGATGTACATAACAGCCAACAAAGCATACATCGGCATAAAAAGAGGAAGAAATACCCAAGAACATATTTGAGAAAATATCTTCATTAAAGTTCTTTTCTAAGCCTTGCAACTGGTATGTTCAATTGTTCTCTGTATTTAGCGACTGTTCTTCGTGCAATATTATAGCCTTTATTTTTTAAAAGAATGGCTAGTTTTTCGTCTGTTAGCGGCTTGCGTTTTTCCTCAGCTTCTACAGCTTCACTTAAAATTTTCTTTACTTCTCTTGTCGAAACTTCTTCCCCTGAATCAGTGGGTAAAGACTCAGAGAAAAAATATTTTAGTGAATGAATACCGTGATCCGTTTGAACGTATTTACTATTTGCAACACGTGAAATAGTTGAAATGTCTAGATTAACTATTTCAGCTATATCCTTCAAAATCATTGGTCTCATATTCGTTTCATCGCCCGTAAGAAAATACTGCAACTGATAATTCATGATGGCGTCCATCGTTAAAAGCAATGTATTCTGGCGCTGCTTGATCGCGTCAATAAACCATTTGGCTCCATCCAATTTTTGCTTTACAAATGACAAGGCCTCTTTATCCGCCTTTGTTGGCTTAGCACCTTCAGCATACTTTTGAAGCATTGATTTATAATCTCTACTTACCTTAAGTTCAGGTGCATTACGACCATTTAGCGTTAAAAGCAATCGTCCTTCATTCTCAACAATCATAAAGTCAGGAATGATCTGTTGGAAATTACGTGCCGCCTCTTTGCTCGAGCCACCCGGCTTAGGATTCAATTTTACGATCTCGGCGATCGCATCTTTCAAATCCTCATCCGTGATCTCTAACTTCTTTAATATTTTAGTGTAGTGCTTCTTTGTAAACTCCTCAAAGAAATCCTCTAAAATCTTTTTAGCAGTATACTTAGTGATGTCACCATCTTGTTTGCGATTGATTTGAATCAATAAACATTCCTGTAAATTTCGAGCACCAATCCCCGCTGGATCCAAATCTTGAATGACCATTAGAACCTCTTTAACCTCTTCTTCAGAAGTTATCACATTTGAAGAAAAAGCAAGATCATCTACGATTGCCTCAACTTCACGATTTAAATATCCTGATTCATCAAGGTTTCCAATAATCGTTGTTGCGATGATAAACTTCTTATCGTCAAAATTTAAAAGGTGTAAATGCTCCGTTAAACGTTCTTGAAATGTTAACTCTCCAGAAAGAGGAATGCCTTTTTCATCATCGTCTTTTCCTTTGTTGCTTATTTGAGTTTTATAATCGGCATCATCACTTAGATAATCACCGATATCAAAATCTTCGTCTTCTTTAACAGTTTCTTCTTGCTCTTCTTCTTCGCTAAAATCATCTTCCTCCAATTCAGCACCTTCTTCTAGTGCAGGATTCTCTTCAATTTCTTGCTTAATTCGCTGATCTAGCTCCATAGTAGGCACCTGTAACAACTTCATCAGCTGAATCTGTTGAGGCGAAAGTCGCTGCTCTAACTTATGAGATAAGTATTGTTTTAATGCCATGGTTGGTTTGTTTGAGTAATTTACGTTTTATTTTACTAAAACCATGCCGTCCCGTTTAGAATTCGGCATTTTGAGGAGTTCGAGGAAAAGGAATTACATCGCGAATATTTGTCATTCCAGTTACGAACATCACCATTCTTTCAAATCCAAGTCCAAATCCAGCGTGTTGAACAGTACCAAACCTTCTTGTATCCAAGTACCACGAAAGATCTTCTACCGGAATATTGAAATCAGCACATTTCGACTTTAATACATCCAATCGTTCTTCTCTTTGTGATCCTCCAACGATCTCACCTATCCCAGGAAAAAGGACATCCATTGCCGCAACCGTTTTTCCGTCGTCATTTTGACGCATATAAAAGGCCTTTATTTCCGATGGGTAATCCGATAAAATCACTGGACATTTAAATTCTTTCTCAACTAAGTATCTTTCATGCTCACTTGATAAGTCAACTCCCCAAGCCACATCGTATTTGAATTTCCCTTTCTTGTATGGCTTTGATCTTTTTAGAACCTCAATCGCTTCGGTGTATGTCAATCGTTTGAAATCATTCTCAACAACAAATTTCAACCTGTCTTTCAAACTCATTTCATTTCGTTCCGCCGTCGGTTTTTGAGTGTCCTCTTTCGCCTCACGATCGTTCAAAAATTGTAAATCATCAGCGCAGTTATCCAGAATATATTTTGCGATATATTTTAAAAACTCTTCCGTGAGGTCCATATTGTCATTCAAATCGTTGAATGCAACCTCAGGCTCAATCATCCAAAATTCAGCCAGGTGACGTGAAGTGTTTGAATTCTCTGCTCTAAACGTTGGGCCGAACGTATATACCTGCCCCAAAGCCAAAGCACCAAGCTCAGCCTCGAGCTGACCAGAAACTGTAAGGTTAACCGCCTTACCGAAAAAGTCTTTTTTGTAATCAATGTTTCCATCTTCATCCAATGGTGGATTTAATGGGTCAAAGTTTGTCACTTTGAATGTCTCACCTGCACCTTCAGCGTCTGAAGCCGTAATGATAGGTGTATGCAAATAATAAAATCCTTCGTCGTTAAAGAATTTATGAATCGAGTATGCTACAGCATGACGAATTCTGAAAACTGCACCAAAAGTATTCGTTCTAAATCGAAGGTGCGCTTGTTCTCTCAAAAATTCAAGACTGTGTTTTTTTGGTTGCATTACTGTTTTCTGAACTTCTTCTGGATTGGCTTCTCCAAGAACTTCAACTTTCTCAACTTGAATTTCCACGGCTTGTCCTGCCCCTTGAGACTCAACCAGCTTACCAAAAACAGCCACTGATGCAGCAGTCGTAATCTTTTTCAATAAAACTTCATCCAAATTTTCAAAATCAACAACCGCTTGAATATTATTAACCGTAGAACCGTCATTGATTGATATAAATCGATTTGCTCTGAATGATCTAACCCATCCTTTCACCAATACGTCGTTTCCTACTTGTCCGTTTTTCAGGACTTCAGCGATTTTTTCTCTTTTCATTTTTTGCTTAATTGAAGCGCCAAAGGTAATGAATTCGATTGTGCGAAAGTTCGATTTATCGATTATTCGATTGTTCGATTTTCCGGCACTCGATTCGATCAAATAGTCGAAAAGCGTAGCGCTCAAAAAATCGAACGACCGATCTTATTTATTATTCCAATTCGACATCGTTCTATTCAACCCGATCGTTGTGAAATCTTTAATGAATGATTTAGCCACCATAATTCGTTCACCCATTGCCGCATCTTCATCCTTATGCCATTCTCCGAGCACATAATTGATTTGTTTCCCTGGGTTAAATTCACTTCCAACACCAAAACGTAATCGTGCGTAATTCGGCGTATTTAACGTGGCTTGAATATCTTTCAGCCCGTTGTGTCCACCATCAGATCCTTTTCCTTTCATTCTTAATTTCCCGAACGGTAATGCAATATCATCAGTAACAACAAGGATATTTTCTAATGGAATTTTTTCTTGCTGCATCCAATAATTCACTGCCTTTCCAGATAGATTCATGAACGTTGTAGGTTTGATTAAAATAATCGTTCTCCCTTTGAATTTAACTTTAGAAACCTCGGCTTGTTTATCCACAGAGAATTCACCATCACGCTCTTCCGCGAATGATTCGACTACCTTAAAACCGATGTTATGTCTCGTGTTTTCGTATTTCGAACCTAGATTTCCTAGACCTACAATTAGATATTTCATGTCACAAATTTACAATTCTCATTTGAACAAGAAACACGGAGAAATTACTTCTTCAACTTTTCCTTAAACAGAGCTATTGCATCTTTTAATGATCTTCCTTCTCCAGTGATGCAATGCCATTGTTCATTCGCAGAGTTATAAATTAGGAATGTATACTGCTCCACTTCAATTACAGACCAGTCTGTATTCTTATTGTCCTCGGAAAGTGTGTTCAATTCTCCAATATTCTCTTGTTCAATCGTTTTTTGACTTTCGAAGCGAACACTTCTACGTATGTAGAGTCGGTATTGACTGACTTTATCAGACGGAACACCTTTCAATTGCATTTCATCAAGCATTTTTGACGTTTCGCTGTTCAATTTTTTGTAGTTTTTATCATCATCCGATTGCACATCAGCGAATACCAAATTCGACCCATTTAATTCAGGAATTTCGGTTGTTTCATTATCTGATTTGATAAATCGCATTGTATTATGAATTTCGAATTTTCGCTCATCTTCTTTTTTCATTTCAAGTATAAAATCTAACACTTCGAAGTACTTCATATTTGATTTCTCTGATCTAGTAGCACTGAATAACTTGTTGCCAGTTAGAGAAGTCATTCGAATGAAAGTTGATTTAAATGCAATCGAAGAAATCTGCTGCGTAGTTATTGTAAAAAGATTCTCATCCAATTTACTTTCGTCAGAGAGTGCTTCCATATCTTCGAATCTATATTTCGAGAGATCCCATTTATTCAAAACGGCGGTCAACTTATCACTTTTATGTTCCATTGGAATCACAAGTTCCATCTCCTTTATTGATGCTTCAAATTTTCTTGAATTATCAAGATAGATTTGGTTCAATTTGAATTGCTCATCTTCTCCCATTTTCAAATTCATTCTATCGGCGTAATTATTATCGGCAGCTCCCCCTGAATTTAAATTAAATTCAAAATTACCAATTCCAAACCCCACTGTTCCGCGCTCCTTCGATTTTTCCTTTAGATAATCTTGCCCTTCAGAAACTATTCCTACCGCAATATCAATTTGTTCTTGCTCTGATTCAGATCTTTCATAATCCAAATAATCATCAATTGTTTGCAGAATAGACTTCAAGTTTGATTCAAGCCCAAGGTTCATTCCGTCCACAATTATGGGAAGGAGTAATTTCTCATTTCCATTATCATCAACGGTAAAAATTGCCACTTCTCGAATACCGAATTTTTCCACATATGTCAAATACAAGTGTGTTTTCCTTTCTGCATCCGTCAATGACTCAAAAGATTCAGAACTTAGCCTTACTTTAATTGAAGTATTAGATGCTCCAATTACTGTCTCAAACAGTTTTGTATAGCTAGCTGCCTTCTCTTCCGCTTTCAATTTTTTAAAGGCACCCTCTTCGTTAAATTTATTGTACAGTGATTTCTTTGAATAATTTGGTATTAATAAGGTGATGTCGTCTAGGTTCGATGGGTTATTCTGATTCAGCGATTGTAATTTGAGTT